>NZ_LWGJ01001156.1:0-5816 GCF_001635845.1 Oleiphilus sp. HI0132
GTTATCATTACCGACCCCTTCTTGAGTGAAGTTGCTGGCCTTGGTTCTTTAGGCCCCAAACGTTTTGTGCCTTCTGCATTTGACGCCAAGTCATTACCCCAAGCCGATATCATAGCCATCAGCCACAACCACTATGACCACTTAGATGACTTAGCCCTTCGAGCCTACCCCTACAAAAAAGAAACTTTAGTCATCGTACCCTTGGGCCTTAAGCGCTTCTTAACATCGCGAGGCTACAAGCGTGTTATTGAGCAAGACTGGTGGCAAGAAACACAAGTCGAAGAACTAACCATCACCACACTACCCGCCGTGCATTTCTCTGGCAGAGGCCTCTTTGATACCAACAAGACCCTATGGGCAAGCTTCAGCTTCCGCTCCAAGGAAAGAAGCATATGGTTCTCGGGCGATACAGCGAAAGGTGAGATATTCAAGGAGATAGGTGAACGGGCAGGCCCCTTCGATTTGGCCTTAATTGGTATTGGCGCCTATGAGCCAAGAAGGTATATGCGTTCTGTTCACGCGACACCTGAAGATGCCATTGAAATTGCAAGAAGTATCAAAGCACAGAAAACCATCGGCATGCATTGGGGGGCTATCATGCTGACACCTGAAGACCCATTTGAAGCCCCTCCTCGCTTTAAACAAGCCGCTATAGATCAAAGCTATGGCGATGAAAATGCTTTATTGATGAAGGTTGGAGAAACTCGAGCACTTTAATTTATCGATTTTTCCCTCATCAAGAATGGTCAATGTCTCACACGGCAAACATTGACCACTTGCAGCTTTCCACCTATGATTGCCCACATCAGGATAGTATCTCGATCTACAACAATAACAGGGAAGAGTTAGTCATAGTGAACTGCATTGAGCACTCACTATCGAAATAGAATCAAGAGCTTGATATGGCTTTTGAATTCCTATTCTCCCCCCGATAATATCGATTCAAAGAACCTGTAATAAGAAGCAAATTGGAATTTACTTTTAACGCCTTTTCGACGTTTATCGTTTTAAGATAACGGTTCGCCAAGGAGAGAGAAGGCAATTAATTCAGGAACGAATCATGTCAGTAGCAACAATTGAAGATTACGGAAACTCAGCATTAGAGCAAGACAATAAACAGATACACGACGAGCGTGCGCGTATTTTGAATATGGTCTCTCAAAAAGCGCAGGATCAGACTCTCACACTTCAAGAAACCACTGCACTATACGAAAAGTTTAACCAAACCTATACAGCATACCGGAGCACTGAACCGCAAGAGGTTGATGAAAGCTGGGCGCTGGAGTTGCTGCAAGAGAGTGAACAAGAAGAAGCCGAAAATACAACTTTTCAGACACGAATTAACGGCATTCCTCATCAAACTAAAAAAGGCTCAGGCAAGGACAACCCAGCCAACGATTCAATTTTAGTTGATAACGAAATGAAGCCAATGCTAGCTGCACCGCTAAAACAAATGACCTTCGAAGATAGAGCGTCGTTTACTCGTTCTGATGCAGCCAAACAAGACAAGGCAATGGCGACAATCATTGTTGCATCCGGTCTCGCTACTCTATCGATACTACTAGGCTTTGCCTTAGCATTCTAAGCGTAAAACCTAGTATCGTATGCGCATGCCTAATCGGCATGCGCCTCTTGAATTTTCATTAGCTCTTCTTGGGTATCGAGTAATAAATCAACCAAACGCGGCTCGAACTTAGTGCCTTTCATCTCTTTGAAGAAGTTTAATGTCTCGTCTATAGACCTAGCTTGTTTATAGCATCGACGATTCACCAGCGCATCGAACACATCTGCCACCGAAGCAATTCGCGCAAAGATATGAATATCTTCACCCGCAATACCGTTTGGATAGCCTGAACCGTCCCAGTTCTCGTGATGCCCACCTGCAATGAGCGCGCCCGCTCGCAAGACCTCTAAGTCAGACGTCGAAAGTATATCGTAACCGATCTGGGCATGAGACTGCATAACCTCCCACTCTTGAGGTGTTAGCTTACCAGGCTTGTTAAGGATATGATCAGGGATAGCGATCTTCCCAATATCATGTAGTGGTGCCGCTTTATACATTACCTCATTATCTCGATCACACAGTCCAAATGTCCATTCAGGACTTAATGAACCTCAAAGTAACTGTTGCATCAGTATTTGAAGAGTCAGAGCTGGACGCAGCGTCTAGCGTATCTCTTCTGACCGAAAATGACTGGCAAAAAACAGGAGCAAAACGCTTAAGTGATGTGCTGGAAAGTGTTCCTTCCGTGGCAAGTTACCCTACTTGGGGTGGTGCCGAAGCAATAGCAATTCGCGGCTTCACTACAGAGCTATCGGTGCGCGGCATTGCCAACACTTTAAATGGCGTCCCCTTAAACAGCTACACTTATGCGACCTCGTTGTATGATAAACCGATTATCAATCTTGATCATTTAAGCCGTATAGAAATGGTTAGAGGGCCCGGCAGTACACTCTATGGAAGCGATGCTTTTCATGGTGTAATTGCTCGACAACTCAAAGACTCTAATAAAGATGAGACCCAGATTAGAAGTAAAGTAGGCAGTGATGGTTATACCAAAGCCTCTCTATTTGTCGCACAGACATTCGAAGATAGCATACTCAATGCCGGCTTAGCATTTGCCCGACAGAGCGATCAAAACTTGAACTATCGCTACACCGATCCTGATGACGGTTTGCTCTATAACTCCGAAAGACACTATGCCTATCGTGATCAAAGTGGCTTTATAAAATTGAGCGCTGGCAAAGTCGATACAGGACGTGTCGAGTTTTTTTCATACTACGCAAACTATTTGGCATCTGGTTTTCCAAGCACCGGCACCCAGTTCTTTACCCGTATTGATGATAATTTTGACGTGCAATCTACCAGCTTAACTGAAGATCGGGAACATTCAGGGCAAGATTCCAGCTTCTGGCTCGCAAGCTTATCTTACGATTACCAGCTTAGCGATAGCATTGAACTGGGCACTCAAATCTATCATTGGCAGAGTAAGCAAGAATGGTCATTTGACAATGCACGCTACCCGATAAGCCTCGTGTACGCGCCTAACGATATACCAATCACTTCTTTTGACTGTAAAGATGGAACCAATACGACCAATAACCCTCTTTACTGCCCTCACACACTCTATCAATCTACAAATGAGCAACGTAGTGGCGCGAAACTTCAGTTAAAAGGCAAATCGCCTGAAGCCTCAACGCAATGGGTTCTCGGTGCTGGTTATGACCGATTTATCGTCAACGGTAGCAACTACTCCCGGATCGACTTAAATGGCAGCACCCTTGTTGATCAAGACAACCCTTATAAGAATTCTAAACGACACATTAGGTATGCACTATTCCAAGCCAAGACAGGCTTATTTAATGACAAACTGCATGCTGTCTATGGTCTCAGAGCAGACGATTACTCAGATGTCGGCTCTCACCTTTCGCCAAGAGCAGGGCTCATTGTCAAAGTCAATGAAAACTATAGCTCCAAGCTTCTTTACGGCCACGCTTTTAGAGCGCCCACAGCAATTGAGAGATTTGGCTCTGTTCAGGCAATTGAAGCAAACGAGAGCATCAAACCAGAGGAAATTGATACGATTGAGTGGGTCAATCATTTTCTCGCTAATGACTATTCTACAGAGTTAACTCTGTTTTCAAGTCGCTGGAAAGAAGGCATCGTTTTAGTGCCAACAACGGGCTCTTCTCAGAAATATTTCAACACAGGTAGAAATGAGTCTTATGGTGTTGAGCTTTCTGGTCGAAAACAGTTCAAGAGGTTTGAGTTAGTTGGCAGCAGTAGCTATGTTCGAAGCGAGAATAAAGAACTCAATAGTGATTATTTAGCTTTCCCACAGTGGATTTTTACACTTCAGGGTAACTACCTACTTGCTGATAGCAATATCGAGCTATCAATCAAACAAAGAGCAATGCTCAACTATAGTGAGGGTGACTATATAACCTCGACAAACCCGACAACGCTAGAGGTGACGCAAATTGCGCCAGAGGATGCAGATGATTATTTTCGTACTGACCTCAGCCTTCTTAAACACTTCGACTCTAAATCAGGCGAAGGCGAACGTGCTATGTATATAAACGTGAATAATATTTTTGATCAGAAAAATACCGTCGCATCACTATATAACGTTGAAAACGGCCTAGCGGATTCTGGCTTATCAGTTGATATTGGACTGTCCTGGAGTTGGTAGGCAACGATTTACTTTAAGAGCTCAACCAGCGTATCAAGTAGGCGAGCGTAATCCCTAAATAGTTACCCAGGATATAGCCAAGAATTGCAGCGGCGAAACCTGGGACTATTAGCGATTTATTCTTCAAAGCACCCGCCACGACGGGTATAAATGGCACCGACATGATGGCTGCGGCCGAACTAATCAAGAAGGTATCTGTATCGACTTTAAATAGCTTGCATAAACTAGCATGCAGAATTAACGTGCCAACCAATAACAAGGCGATAAAGAGAAATAACTCTACATTCAGAGCACTTAGAATTTCCAAGTTGGTCATTGTGCCCATGGTAAAACAAAACACTAGCACCAAATACATGCCGCAATGAAAGCTCTGCTTCAAACGCTTTACCTGAGGAAAAAATGACAAGCCCAGACCAGCACTCGTAATCGCCACTATCGTCACTACTGAAGACATACTTTTCGGGAACAACTGAGAAAGGCCTATACCAATAACCAATGCCAACACTGCAAAGCCGAGTACAGAGGCAACATTTAAAACATTTTCTTTGCTCACTAGCTGCTTATAGGCATGTGAACTTTCATCACTCAAGTGATCAAAGAGCCCCCCACCCGACGTGCTATTCAAGGGCAACTTTTCGCTTTCATTGAAGGCTTTTAAAAACCGGCTAAACAGCGGTTTTGCGAGGCTCACAACAAATAATAGATATAAGGCCGACAGCAAAATATCATAGCTGGTCATCGTAATAAACACCGACTGCTCACCTTCAATTGCCGCACTAATAGCCGCCATATTCGGGCCTCCTCCGGTATACGCGCCGACCGCTAATCCAGCAACTTGCCACAAATGCTCTATTCGCCCATCAAACAGTAAAGACAGAATCGTCGTGATAATCATCACGCTAAACAATGCTAGAATCATGGCTTTAATCGTTGGCCCAGCCAAGTGAAAAGCAGACTTAATATCCATTGAAAAAGCCAGCATTGGAATTGCCAAGGCTATGGCGACTTCAGTTACCTGAGTTTGGATCGAGAGCACATCGCTACCGGGCAAGTAGTTCTGGATATTGAAACCCGATAGCACAATACCCGAGGCAAAAGCCAACACCACGACACCCAGCTTGTCGAGAATGGCCCAGCGCTGAGCAGCGACAATCAACACAGCGGGAAAGCTGAGTAAAACGAGAATAAAGAAAATACCCATCACTACAACTATTGCTCCCAGCGAGGTGTTTTTGAGGTATCAAATACAGACCACCAAGCAACAATCTTTCCCTGATCATAGACAGCTATTTGCCCGAACTGGAGAAACAAGGCTTCACTTTGTCTGGGCCGGAAGAACATATAGTCGTTAGGCTTTAGCTCAGAAGACTCTGCAAGCGAATACATTTCCTGATTGCTTGAGCAACCGTACAACTTCACTCGTTCAGAGCCTTCTGGATAGCACGGATCAGCAAGCCAATTGCCACCATAAATAAAGCACGCCTTCTTCGGTAACAGCTTCGCACTCCGCAAAAAAGGAGATAAAGATGAAGCAATGGGCAAACTTGGTTTTTCAATTACCTTTAAAATGGGGGCAGCAATAAATGCGGCAGGCACATGATGCTCCAGAGTTGGAATATCAAA
>NZ_LWGJ01001157.1:0-1061 GCF_001635845.1 Oleiphilus sp. HI0132
CTGGTTGTGTTTGTCCTCTGGTTGGTTTCGCGTAATAACGCTAAGCGTGAGCAAGAGTTTCAGGCAATGCACGATAGTGACGAAATTGAATATGAAGAAGAGGGCGAAGATGCGCTATCGTCGGAAGACGATTATCAGGATGCTGAAGAAGACGGCATGCAAGTTGAATCTTTAGATAGCCCTCTTGAAGATGATGACGAATACATAGATGAAGACTTATTTGCTGAAGAAGAGCCTGCCGTCTCTGGCGAGGAAAATGAGGATGTAATCGCTGAAGTTGATGTTTACATTGCCTATGGCAGACTGGATCAGGCTGCAGCAGTTCTTGAAAGTGCAATTTCAGAAGAACCTGTTAGAACAGACTTGCGCTTGAAGTTGCTGGAAGTATATAAGCAAAGTGGTGATACTGAAGCATTTAACCGCCAGTATAGCGAATTAGAAGCAATTCAGGATTCTGAAGCCTTAGATCAAGCGAGCGCTATCCGCGGAGATATGCTGGATGAGCAGTTGGTGTCGCTAGAAGATAAAGAACATGAGCTTGAGCTAGATCGCGAGATGGAAGAGGTTGAGGCCTCAAAACGCGAGGTTGAAGCGTCTATTGAGGCTGAAGCTGAAGCGCTTGAGGAAGAACCACAATCTTTTGACTTTGACAGTGTTGAACTAGATGAAGAGCATGATCTAGGTATTGATGAATCACTCGATGCAGAATTAACTGCTGACTTGGATGACTCGCTTCTAGAGCCTAGTGATGTGCTAGACGAAACTGTAGATGAGATTACTGATGAGTTGTCAGACTCTGGTGAGTTTGATGATGCGATTCTTGACGTGGATCTTGATGACATAGATTTAAGCGGCGAGCTTGAGCAAGAAACCGAGATTCAGCTGCCTTCAGATTTAAGTGATTCAGCCATCGTTGAATCATTAGCTCAGGGCGGAGAAGGAGATTTAGAGTCTGACGCAACATTAGGTGCCGAAAAGCCGGTTATCAGCGATGATATTCTTGAGCAAGCTTCAGATAAGATGAATGCAGATCAGTCGTTTGATGAAGACCTTGGTGATGC
>NZ_LWGJ01001158.1:0-4827 GCF_001635845.1 Oleiphilus sp. HI0132
GGGAACCTATGTGCTCAATCAGACTATTCCTCCTGAATATGTCAAAAAAGGCTACGATATTTTGAATAGACAGGGCAGAGTTATCCAAGTTGTCGCGCCAGAACTAACAGCCGAGCAAATTGCTGCCCGAGACGCCGCCCTAGAACAAGAGCGCCTACAGAAAATTGAAGCTGAAAAACAAGCCCTCATCGACGGCGAACTTAAACAACTTTACAGTCATCCAAATGATGCCGTGCGAGTCCTGTCTCGCCGAGTTCAAGATATCAAAGGGCTTATTCTGGTAAAACGTACTAAGATTGATGCCAGTAAAAATGGCATTATTGAGGAAGAAGCACAAGCAGCCAATCGCCAACGACAGGGCTTGAAGGTTTTCGAGACGACCTTGAAAAAGCTCGAAAAGTATAAGTCCGATATCGATAACAATGAACACGACATTGTTGAATTGCATAACGAGTTAAAAAAAGTTAAGGATGAGTTCGACAAGAAAATTCGTCGCCTTGAAGTGATTACCGGTAAGACTGCCAGTGATTATGCCAAGCTTCTGCAAGATTTAAGTGACGACAATAAAGACAAACCCCAGACTCCCTCTGAAGAAGCACAAACAAACGATAACAATCCTTAGCCTAAACTATTACCCTAAAAGCGGACGTCTGCTTCATTAAGTATTTAATCTAACCTTAACAAAGCAAACGTGATCGTGTTATGAGTAATACTTAGGCTCAGTTCTGAGCCCCATCAACAAACTAACGCACATCGCAAGCAACACAAAGGTAAATGGCAACCCTGAAGAGATAGCACCTGCTTGCAGCGCTTGTATTGCTTCGGTCCCTCCTATCCATAACAAGGCAGCCGCGATTGCGCCTTCAATAGTTGCCCAGTAGATACGTTGGGGTACGGGCGCATCAATTTTGCCACCTGCTGTAATGCTATCAATGACCAAAGACCCTGAATCGGAAGAAGTAATAAAGAATACCAATACAAGGAGAATAGCGATCATCGATAGAAGCTGACTCATGGGCAGCTCATCGAACATCTGAAACATGGCAAGCGGGACATCCGTTAGACCATTTGCTCCAAGCTCACCGACACCGTTCACAACTTGATCGATGGCAATACCACCATAGACCGACATCCATATTACAGTCACTGCGGTTGGCACGAGTAGCACGGCACAGAGGAATTCGCGGATAGTTCTGCCTTTAGATATACGCGCAATAAACATTCCGACAAAAGGCGACCATGATATCCACCAGGCCCAATAGAACACCGTCCAACCTTGAAACCAGGCTTCGTCATCTCGATTGTGCGGATTACTAAGCGGTATTATATTCTCAAGGTACGCACCAATCGTAGTGGGAACATTCCCCAGCGCTACAGCTAAGCCTACCATTGCAACAAAAATCAATAATACAAAGGCGATCACCATATTCACGTTACTTAGTAACTTCACACCACCTTCCAAGCCTCTAACGACCGAGATGATAGCTAAGGCAGTCACACCCACGATAACTAAAATCTGTAAGCCGATACCGCCATCAGTGCCAAACACGTGATTAATACCGCTCGCCGCTTGCTGCGCCCCTAGCCCTAAAGATGTGGCTAGACCAAAGAGTGTCGCAAGTACTGCAAGAATATCGATAATGTGGCCAGGCCATCCCCACGTACGCTCTCCTAGCAGCGGGTAAAAAACGGATCGAATAGAGAGTGGAAGCCCTTTGTTGTAGGTAAAAAAAGCTAAGGAAAGCGCAACGACGCCATAGATCGCCCAGGGGTGAATTCCCCAGTGATACATCGTCGCGCCCATGGCCATACTCGCCGCTTCGGGCGTGTTTGCTGCCACATTGAGAGGCGTTTTGTACCAGCCGGTATAATAGGAAACAGGTTCGGCTACTCCCCAGAACATCAGCCCGATGCCCATGCCTGCAGCAAACAACATCGCTAGCCATGTTAGCGTAGAATGCTCTGCTTTTGCCTCATTGCCTCCTAAGCGAACCTTGCCGAAAGGAGAAACAATAAGCGCCAGGCAGAACAACACAAAAATATTGCCTGCCCAAATAAACAAACCATCGAAAGCACCAATAATATCCCATTTAAGACCATCTAATGCAGCTTTTGCGGTCGCTGAATCAGTTAGCAGTGTGGCTACTAAAAATAACAATATCAGCCCGGAACTCACAGCAAATACCGGGTTATGAATATCAAAACCCCAGCGTTGAACATTGTGCTGCCCAACGCTGTAGTCAGTACTGTGAATGCCATATTTATCGTTAGGGTTAGGTACGCTCATCAGCAAAGCCCTTTCATTTATTGTTATCAATTGGGATAGAACTAGGTACTCAATATATATTATTCAATAGTATCCGCTTCTAATTCGTAGGCACCTTCCTTGTTGTGTACTTCCTTGCCATTAAGCGGAGGGTTGAAGACGCATGCCATCTTCATTTCTTTAAATGCTCTTAGGATATGCTTGTCATGCTTATCCAGAACATAGATCGTGCCTGCAGAGATCGGGTGCACTTTTCCATCTTCCAAATTCTCTATCTCACCCTCACCTGACATGCAGTAAACCGACTCCAAATGATTTTGATAGTGCATCTGAAAATCTGCGCCTTCATAGATAGTCGTGATGTGAAACGAAAACCCCATCTGGTCATCTTTTAATAGCATACGCGTACTTTCCCAATTGCCATCAGGAGAGACAATGCGTCTTGATGAATTTTCCGCTTCACTCAGTTTTCTTACGATCATTTTTTTACCTTGTTTCTCTTTATCCAGTTAAATAACGTGACGCCTAAAATAGCATGATGACTAAGCCATTAAATACTGACGATTAGCCTGCCATCTTCGCATCATCAAAATAGTCGCTATCTTCAGGGATTTGGTCTTCTTTAGCACAAACCTCTTTGATCGCTTGCTCAACAATATCAATACCCTTTTTGAGAGAGTCTTGACTGATTACGAGAGGACATAAAAATTTAACCACCTGATCATCAGCACCGCTTGTCTCAATGATAAGCCCCTGCTGAAAAGCATTGCGTGTAATGTTGCCAGCGATCTCACCGTTTACACAGTTAATCCCTTGAAACATGCCGCGTCCACAGGTCGTGAAATTTCCGTCGCCATACAAGTCGACAATCTTTTCCAGGCGCGATTTAATGTATTTGCCTTTTTGCTTAATTTCGTTCGAGAATTTGTCGTCAGACCAGTAATGATCAATGGCAGCTTTCGCGGTCACAAAAGCAAAATTGTTGCCTCTAAACGTACCGTTATGCTCTCCTGGTTTCCATTGGTCCAGCTCTGGCTTAAATAAAACAACAGCAAAAGGTAAGCCGTATCCGCCAAGTGATTTCGATAAGGTCACCATATCGGGCTTAATGCCTGCTTCTTCAAAGCTAAAGAAGGTGCCAGTACGACCGCAACCCGCCTGTATATCATCGATGATAAGCAGTACATCATGCTTTCGGCAGACTTTTTCTAAGTTACGCAACCATTCAAAACTAGCCGCATTGATACCGCCTTCACCTTGCACAGTTTCAACAATCACTGCAGCGGGCTTGTCGATGCCACTGCTGGAATCTGAAAGCACTTTATCAAGATAAGCTGTGGTATCAATCTCGTCACCTAAGTAGCCGTCATAAGGCACGCGGCTTACGCCGCCTAAGCTGACACCCGCCGCGCCACGATGATGAGAGTTACCCGTCGCAGCCAGAGAGCCAAGGCTAACGCCATGAAAACCATTGGTGAAAGAAATAATGTTCTGACGGCCTTTAATATTACGCGCTAGCTTTAAAGCCGCTTCAACTGCGTTGGTACCAGTCGGACCAGTAAACTGCATAACATAATCGAGATCCCGAGGCTTTAGAATCTTCTCATTAAAAGCCTCTAGAAATTCACCTTTCGCCTTGGTATGCATATCCAGGCCATGCGTAATACCATCATTCTCAATGTAGTCCATTAAGAGAGGCTTAAATAGCGGATTGTTATGCCCGTAGTTAAGTGTTCCCGCACCCGCCAGAAAGTCTAGATACTCATTTTCCTCCTCATCGTAGAGGTGTTCCATCTTAGCGCGATTAAAAACACGAGGGAAAGAACGAGCATAGCTCTGAACTTCAGATTCAATTTCATCAAATATTTTCATTAGCATCCTCCATAGGATGTTTGGTGCGAGTCTTATTTAGTGTGCGAGGTTAGGAACTAAATGGACCGATTCGGACCAGAAATTCCGTGTCATGCAAGCCAGCAAAATGCGTATCTTTGCTAAACATTTCAGATTTGGCTAAGGGAGCAGAAAAATCCTTTGCGAAGCTTTCAAATAAAGTCCATGAGGCTTTATTGTCAGCTGTAATGGTCGTTTCCAAGTGAGTGACCTGAGCGCATTCTTGCCGCGTCACAATATCTTTGAGCATTCGCTTAGCAAGACCTTGACCGCGAGCACGCTCATCAACGGCGACCTGCCAAATAAATAAAGTGTCTTGCCGGTCGGGAATGACATAGCCGGATATAAAGCCAAGTGTCTTGTCATCGTCTATCGCTATCACTGAGGTGCTAGCGAAATGACTGCACTGCAGCAAGTTGCAGTACGCTGAGTTAGTGTCCAGAGGTGGGCATCGGTCTATGAGCGCAAATACTGATCGGCCATCAGTATCTAGCGGTCTTCTAAGTGTGGTTTGATTCATAATTTATTATTTTAGATGTCTAAACATTTATTTTTAGACATCTATGTATAACTTGCCTGTATTTATGCTACTTTTTACTAGCTGTTACAATTTTATGCGCCTTAAAGCCTTATATTTTCACTAATATGAGCGATTTAATGCAAAAAGTATT
>NZ_LWGJ01001159.1:0-1679 GCF_001635845.1 Oleiphilus sp. HI0132
CAAACGCATTGAGATCTTCATTGTCTTTGGCGCCGTCACCAAAGCTAATATCAGGAGTAAGGGTTGCGTATAGCCACTCGGTAAAGGTGTTTGACTCACCACTTGGGTCTCGATTAGCCAAGTCGGATTGTGGCACCTTAATGCCCGTCTCGGGATAAGTATTCGCCCAGAGCTTGAGTAAGGTATTCACCTCTTTACTCATTGAATCAAACAAGCCTGGCTGATCTGCGTAACGTAGAGCGAGTGACAATAGTGCACGTCGACACTCATTGCCTTCGACTCCACAAGCATCTAGCCATACGCGCTGGCTAGCTACATGAAAATTTCCAACATCAGTGAGTTCATCAAAACGCTCAGGCGTAGCCAGCGGTTGTTCAATGTCTACCCCCCAATAAGGCTCGTTACCTCTGGCCGCCTGTATACGTTTAGCAACACTTAACTGTCCATTGGTTTCTTGCCAAGGGCGCTGCGAGAAAATAGGCCCGCCCCCTTGGTGGCAGGTCAGGCAGATCGCTCGACGAGTATAGACAATTCTTGGCACACACCCTTCACAATAATTTTGCACCAGCTGAAACTCAAACCGCCCTGCGCCTTCATTGTAGCTAAGCACCTCTATTTCATTTGCCCCTTCGACTAGCGCAACAAAAAGCTGGCCTTGGGTATTCATACCCAAACCCGCTGGGGTGTTTTCTTCCTGAAAGTCTGGCGCAATCAGTATTCGAGGTAAATGATGATCAGCTTGGCCTTTTAGCAGTGAACGGCCATCAGGAATCAGCAATGACAGCGGCGCTTCACCTTCAGGGTGCTGGCTCTGCAAGAGCTTGATCATTTCAGTAAAAGGGTAAGGCAAGCCATCATTCTGCGCGATTATATGGTCGAACAAAGAACGGGTTCCCTCAGGAGGGAGGTCTGTATCAGGTATCAGCTGACTATGCAGAGACGACTCTTCTACACCATCAAGAGATTGAGTGAGTTCAGAAATAGACGGATTATCAGCGTGATTGATAGACCAATATGTAATGCCAATAGCGAGCATACACAACAGGACTAACGCACTTATTGCTCTAGATAGATTCATTATTAACATTGCCCAGCTAAAGCAGCCCTTGTGATAACAAAGCTGCCTCAGCTCAAGCAATTAGGCCTCCCCATTCGTTTTTCATGACAAACATGAGTACCAAACGTTACATGAGTTTCAAGAATTCACGTAGGGCTAGTTTTTCTTCTGCAGGTAGATCTATACCAAACTGGTGGCCTTTGTTCTCAACAAAATCACCGCACTTCAAGAATACTGCATCATGTGGATTAGACGAAAGTACATGCGCAGCAGGCGTGCCTTTAGGGAAATGGACAATGCCATCTGGCTGACCGCTTAAGGTAATATTCAGGTCATGCTGTAACTTAGTGATCTTCTGCGGGCGACTGTTCTCTGCCAGCGGATCGTCAGACTTCATCAACTCATCGAAGGCCATTTCGAATTGTTCGATACGTCCTTTAACCGTGTAGTCAGGTGAACCGTCTTCAAGGAAAGTCACTTCACCAATCGCATTGTTATGTAGGAATGGAGCCGTTGCCCAAGCCGATAATAGAGAGAAGTTTCTCAAGTACCCTGGGCCACCTTCAATCTTCTTCTCGCCAATCTGCATACCACCGACGATTGGCGCGACAGGGTTAAGCAC
>NZ_LWGJ01001160.1:0-3375 GCF_001635845.1 Oleiphilus sp. HI0132
AGACCCTTCCACGGCTCGCTGGCGGGTTAGCACCCTCGGCCTACGGCGCTAGCCTTTCGATCGACCAACTATCATCATGCAAACGCGTATATTGGAAACGATCATGAAGTCGATTTTCACGTCCTTGCCAAAATTCGATTCGAGCCGGCACTATGCGATAGCCGCCCCATGACGAAGGTAAAGGAATCGAACCGGATTTGAATTTCTCTGCCGCTTCACGATACTTTTGTTCTAGAAAAGAACGAGACTCGATCACTTCGCTCTGATCACTACACCAAGCACCAATCTGACTGCCACGCGGCCTGGTTGCAAAATATTTCAAGGAAGCGGCACTGGATATCTTTTCACAACGTCCTTCCACCTTCACCTGACGGTTCAGTGGTAACCAGGGGAACAACATCGCTACTTGAGGGTAGGCTTTAATCTGCTGAGACTTTCGGCTGTTGTAGTTAGTGAAGAAAACAAAGCCGTTTTCATCAAATAACTTCAGTAATACCGTTCGAATGGAGGGGCCTACTTCAAGATCTGTTGTCGCCAGACTGAAGGCATTTGCATCTTGTATGTCTGCATCATTTGCCTGTTGAAACCAGTGTTCAAACTGCTTGAACGGGTCATCAAGTAATTCATCACGGTCCAGGCCCTGGCTCATATATTCGCGACGATAGTCACCGATATCCATACTCTCTTCCTAGCTTGTTGAATCAGATTTAGCTCCAATATTGAGGCTAATATCTTGATAATACAAGCTAAGTAAAAGCGAGAGAAGAGAAATCTTGTGTCTATGCCAAATTCGCGAAAAAGCGCTTTTGGATCCAAGCATCAAGTGACGCTTTACCAGGCCCATACATCACCAAAACCAAGAGCATCGCGCCCCAGAAATAGTGGTCATTAACACCACCTGGGCTAATATCCGGGTAAGAGATAACGGCAACGATATTTAAGACAAATAGGCGGCGACATCAAAGGGAATCAAAGGCACATCGTATTCATATTCAAACAGCATCAATGTGCTATCCATACTCTTTACCTTCGATAAGCCAGCTAGAAAAAATACTTTCGCCAAGTACAAACGAAAGACAATAATCATAATAATCTGGCTTTTATCCACCCAGCGAGTGGCATTTAAATACAGCGACGCAACAGTAGAGACTTGACTCATATTTAATCCTAATGTGGTAATTTGGAACGATTTATTCGGCTAATGTGAAGCCGACAAACCAAACTCGTTGAACAGCCAAAGCAAGTGTTTGGTTAATTTCTTCTAGTGGATACTTGGACTGCAGTTCTTGCAGAATAGTTCCCAAGTTTTTCTTTTTATTTATCGAAGAGAGTAGTTCGAATTCCAAGTCGGATAGCTGATCGACACGTAGCTGGTAATGCGCCGCTCGCCATACCAACAAGTGCCGCGAACCGGAATCTAAATTCAAGGGTTGATCTTCATTCCCTTCTGCTTTGTCTCGATCTTCCAGGCACTTATCACGGATCTCTTTAATCGGATAGTTGCAGGAAAGTAAGTGGGCACTGGCTGGAAGCAAAAAAGTTATCTTGTCATATCGATCTTCATCAATTTCAGATAAGCGAATAGCGTCAAGGGGCTGCTCATCTTTGGCGTGAAAAGCCAAATGCCAATACCACTCAAGCTGTGCCAAATCTTTAGCGTAAGGGAGCGATTTAAGTGCCTCAAAGTCTCCAACATATTCTGGAAACTCGGCACCATAGTGGTCCAGACTCGCTGACGCGGAAGGGTGTGCTTTAACATAACGCAGTGCTAATGCCTGAAAAAACTGCTCACCAACACATTGCAAAAAGGCAGGATAAATATCTGCTAATGCAGAACATAAGTTGCCGTAAACACTGCCGCGATAAATCGCTAAACACTGCTCAGGATCAAGCTTCTCACCCGCTTGAATAAATGCCCCTGGCTTGATATCCGTCTCTAGATTATAGATGCCTGAAATAAAGGCTTGATGAATGTTCGCAAGCTTCATTACCTGGATACCTGCTCTGCAGAAGCAAGACTGGAATACTTTGAGCACTGAGCCATCATGCGGGCTGCGTTGCTCTGCTCTTCCTGCAGAACGGAAAAATCCGGAATATCAGTATCCCATTCAATCAAAGTAGGAATAGGGCCAAATCGCTCCAACGCTGTTTGGTAAAGTTGCCAAACCGGTCCGTGCACTCTTGCGCCATGCGTATCGAGCAAGTGCGTGCCCTGATCTTCGAAGCCCGCCAAGTGCATTTCTTTTATGCGTTTTACAGGCAAAGCCCGAATGTATTCTTGCGGATCAAATTTGTGGTTCATTGCGCTGACATAGATATTATTCACATCACATAAAATATCGCAGTCAGCCTGCTCGGCGACCTCGGACAAAAACTGCACTTCTGCCATCGCATCAACTGTAAAACTTAAATAGCTCGAAACATTTTCGACCAATATACGACGTCCCAGATAATTCTGAACTTGGTCAATTCGTGAGACGATATGCTTAATTGCCTCCATGGTATAAGGCATGGGAAATAGTTCATTACCATGTACGCCATCAAAAGAAGCCCAACACAAGTGATCAGACACCAGCGTTGGTTGAAAGCGTTCTATAAGTGACTTTAAGCGTTTGAGGTAGGATTGATCTAAGGGATCAGTTGAGCCTAAAGACATGCCGACACCATGAAAGGTAACCGGGTATAAATCCCGAACCTGCTCCAGGTAATCAAGAGGCTGACCACCGTCGCTCATATAATTGTCGCTTAGTGCTTCAAACCAGGGGATATCAGGGCGTGAATTCAGAATCGTTTGATAGTGTGCAGAACGTAAACCTATACCTGCACCCTGAAGCGCTTGTGGCTCAGGAGAAGCAGGATGATCGGTTGGCATTCCCTGCGATAAGATGTTATTCATCAGTTAATGCCACCGATAGAAGTGCTAAGTAACTTACTTCACTTTACCATTTACAATTTTTGAACAAGTGCCTTCTGGAACATATACCCATTCCTCAGGGTCACCGTCTTTAGCAGCTTGGCCAGCACAACTATGCTTTGAGGTACCACAGTCATTCATACCGGCTTTAGCAATACCCTGACATTTTTCAAAACCAGGCTTGCCTGCTAGTGCGTCAGTTGACGCAGCCATAACACCCATTGCGACCATGCTTGCGATTGCTGATTTGCTTAAGATTTTTGCGTTATTCATTGTTTTAACCCTGTGTAATTTATCTAAAAAGTAACGGTTAACTAAAGTAGTTGCTCATTATTAATTCCCGAATTTTGTGATCGGGATATTGTTAAAGACCCAGGCCAATCTAAAAAGTTCAGAAATTAGCAAATTTATTTTAGTTGAAGTGGAATTTTGTTCTAGTTATTAGACATTAAATGGAGGTA
>NZ_LWGJ01001161.1:0-3588 GCF_001635845.1 Oleiphilus sp. HI0132
TCACTTAACGATAGATTCATATAATCAAGAAGAAAAGCTTTAGATTCTTCAATAGAGAAGGCCAAGTCTGATGATTGTATTTGGTCTACCCAGTTTTTTACACTCCAACGAGAGATCGGAAGCGAAGGTTCGAACCTGCATGTGATGATAATTTGAACAGAAGGTGGCAGAAAATCGACAAAGTAGGCGAACTGGTTCAGGCATTCCTTACTATCAATGTTATGAAAGTCATCTAAGACAATATCAAGGTGCTCATTATGGCTAGCCCATTCATTCAACTCATTAATTATCGAAGTGACAGCGCCCTCAATGTGAGCTGAATCGTCCCGAAGCAGTGTCTGTGCTTCTTCTCCGAATTCAGAAATAGAGCTTTGAAGCGCTCCAAGAAAATAACGCCAAAATCTCAGTGCCTGATTGTCGTTCTGATCAAGTGATAGCCAGCAGTGTTTTGATTTACTGTGATGTAGCCACTGCGAAACAAGGGTTGTCTTACCATAGCCTGCAGGTGCAGAAACCAACACCAGCTTTCTGCCACTCCGAAGCTCAAGCCGCTCTAGTAGGTGCTTTCTTAAAATACTGCTTGGGTTATATGGCGGTGATAAGAACTTTGTTTTAAGTAGATTAAATGTTGGCGACATAGCTTCAACTGTATTTGTGTTGTGCGTTATTGGCTAAAAGATCGCGTATTTTACCCCAATAATCAATAGGATGCTGGCTAATATTGGCTGCAATATTTCACTTGGTAGTTTTTTGCTCAATTTTGAACCAAAGTGAATGGCAGGAATAGACCCAACTAGCAGGGAGATTAAAAGAACGAAATCCACATTACCAAGCTGCATATGTCCCAACCCGGCTATGAGCGTAAGCGGTACCGCGTGGGCAATATCAGTTCCGATGATAGTAACGGGGTTTAAGCGTGGATAAAGCATCATCAAAACTGCTGCACCAAATGCGCCAGCCCCAACAGACGTTAGGGTTACACAAATACCGAGAATAAACCCTGCAAATACAGTTAATAAGCCTTGGTATTTTTTAAGCTTATGACGCTCATTACTGCTTAGATTAAATGAACGGGTAAGGCGAGGTTTTATAAGAATTACCAGGGCGGTCATTATTAACATACAGCCAAGCACAGTTAATAAGATGTGTTGATAGCTGGACGGATCACCAAAGTGGTTCTTCAGCATGTAGACTGTAACAAGTGAAGCCGGGATACTGCCTAAGCCTAATCTAAATACTATCTGCCAGTTAACAGTAGACTGTTTCGCATGCGAAATTACACCGCTCGCCTTTGTTGCGGCGGCATAAATTAGATCCGTTCCAATGGCGATATGAGTCGGGAAACCGAAGAGTATAAGAAGCGGCGTCATTAAGGACCCGCCACCGACACCCGTCACCCCAACCGCAAAACCAACACCGGCTCCGGCAAGCACGTACGTAATAAAATCACCTAAAGCAAGAAATTCCATGATTATGGTCTAATATAGATAGGGAAATACAAGGCTTAGTTAATCAAATGGCCGTTTTTGAGGCCTTGCTGTTGATAACACTTCGAGCCAAATTGAACTTAGACAGCACATTAAACAAAGCTGTGCGCACCAATTTGATGCTATTTCTCATACTATAGCTAAGTTTTTTTATTTCCAATAAGAATATTTAGCTATAGCTTTATATCATTTTGGTGTAACCCGATCCTGTCTGGAGATAATAATGAAATTACAACAACTCCGTTATATATGGGAAGTCGCTCATCACGACTTAAATGTTTCTGCAACTGCACAAAGCTTATACACCTCTCAGCCCGGTATAAGTAAGCAGATTCGTTTGCTAGAAGACGAGCTGGGGGTAGAGATTTTCTCTCGTAGTGGTAAGCACCTAACACGGATAACACCCGCAGGCGAAGCGATACTGAAAGTTGTTGGCGATGTGCTTGGAGAAGTCGAAAGTATTAAAAAAATTGCTCAGGAGTTTAATAATGAGCACAAAGGTGACTTGTCGATTGCTACTACACATACACAGGCGCGCTATGTCCTGCCGACGGTAATTAGTCGATTTATGAATAGCTTTCCCGATGTTTCATTGCATATGCACCAGGGAACACCTGCTCAAATTTCCGAACTTGCCTCAGATGGCACCGTGGATTTCGCAATTGCGACTGAGGCGCTCGAGCATCATCCAGACTTAATCATGATGCCTTGCTATTCTTGGAATAGAATCGTTATCGTGCCTAACAATCACCCGCTTGCTTCAGATAGTGATATAACATTAGCCAAGCTAGCTGAATTCCCGATTGTCACCTATGTGAAAGGGTTTACCGGGAGGTCCAAGCTTGATGCTGCCTTTTCAGAGGCTGGATTATCTCCAAATATTGTCTTTACTGCGTCCGATGCCGATGTCATAAAAACTTATGTGAAACTCGGTTTGGGTATCGGGATCGTAGCATCCATGGCTTACGACACTCAAAAAGATGTCGGCTTGACTGCGATTGATACCGACCGACTGTTTGAGGCAAGTGTTACCAATATCGGATTCAGGAAGGGGACCTTTATGCGCGGCTTTATGTATGAGTTCCTACAACAGTTTGCACCTCATCTTACTCAGAAGGTTGTCGAGGAAGCATGCTACCGCCATATGCATCGTCAGGACGTTCAAGAAATGTTTGAAAATGTTAAGCTCCCGCGCTACTAAGAAGCATGGCTTAACATGAAGGCGCCTTAGTTGTACTCGAGTGCTGTAGGGTTGAGGGCTAGCAAGAAACTTTCAAGGTTGTCAGCCAACTCTTTATAATCTTTTCGACCTGGGCGCTCTAAAATGACTTTCCCGCTATGATTTTCAATACTTACAACTTCATTGCTGTCGGTGCAGCCGATAAATAGCGTTAAGCTCTGTTTGTTCTTAAGCTTCGCGAAACAGTGTCCGAGTATATTTTCTTTTAGACGCTCCTGATCTTCTTCGTTCCACGTTTGTATTAACGCAAAATCAACTAAAGGGTGCTCTACACGCATTCCGTTCGCCCAGTAGCTTTCGAAGAAGGCGTGGAAATCGGGATGGAATTTGGTCTCGAGCGCATCTTCAAGGCTTGCAAAGATATTCCCTGATCTCTTTTCCTTATGGCGCCAGTAATGACAGTCTTTGACGATACTAACTGCGCAAGGCGAGGGCCAGATCGGGTCGCATTGAAAAGAGGGTAAGCCGAGTTCATTAGCATTATGAAAAAGATTTTCGTAACGGGTTAGTATTGAATCGAGCGCTAAAAAAATCTTATCCATTATAATTTAATAAAGCCTAGTTCTTGATGTGTACTCGTGGGAGTGATTGTTGGTCTACAGATATCTTATCAATTGGGGCGATTACAGTCGACTCACCATTTACCACGACTTCACCATCTTGATTACTAACGTCACACTGAAACAACACTCTATGGTTTTCGAGCTTTTGGAGTACAGTGAGCTTTACCGTCAGCGTGTCTCCCAGCTCTACTTTTCGCTTAAAGCTTAGGTTTTGGTCCAGGTAGATACTTCCAGGCCCAGGAATGACTTTGTCGAAAGCGGTTGAGATAAGTGAGCTAGCCCACATGCCATAGCCGAC
>NZ_LWGJ01001162.1:0-4357 GCF_001635845.1 Oleiphilus sp. HI0132
AATGGTCATCTAGGTGTTATTGACCTGTAAAACCTTAAAGCTATTATGGATAGTTCGTTTAAATAGTTATTAAGGGGGCCTTTGTGTCTGATAAAAAGAGCCAGAATCGTTTTTGGTTGATGCCGTTTGTAGCGATCATGCTACTGCTTAGTCAAATGAGTTTTGCAGCGGATCTTTGGGAAAAAGGGCGCCACTATAAAGAATTGCCTTACCCGGTAAAAACCGCAGACCCTTCTAAAATAGAAATACTAGAGCTATTTTGGTATGGCTGCCCGCATTGTTACGAATTTAACAATGACCACTTACCTGAGTGGGAGAAAAGCTTGGCGGATGATGTAGATTTCCGTTTAATGCCAGCAACCTTCCCTGGTTGGGTAGAGCATGCAAAAGCTTATTACGCAGCTGAGTTCCTGGGTGTGTACAAAGAGATGCACCAGTACTTATTCGATAAGATCGTATCGAACCCTAAGAAGTATAAAGACGTAGACGACATAAAAGTTTTGTTTATGGATAAAGGCATAAAGTCTGAAGACTTTGATAAGGTATTTGAGGCCAGTGGGTTTAGAAAGATTTCCAAGATAGATGAGGCGATCAAAAAAGCTCAAGACAAGATCAAGAAGTTGCGTATTACAGGTGTACCGGCTTTGATTGTTAATGGCAAATACAAAATCGGTGTTCGTGACGCAGGCAGCTTTGGCAATATGGTAAAGATTGCGAATTATCTGGTTAATAAAGAACGAGAAGCTAAGAAGAACTAGTGCCGGATTTGTCGTTTTTAAGAATGGGGTGATGAGCCCCATTTTTTTTGCCTTGAGAAAATCATAAGGGCCGCTTATGCTGTTGTTAAGGCCGATTAATGTGGTAATGAATAGTCGTCGTGAAACAGGGTAATTCTAGTTTATGTATCAACGAATCAAACATCGTATCAGTGAACTGATTACGCCGATCAATGAGTCGCTACAAAACGCAGCATCGCAACAGGTGCACCCTGAAGAACTGAAAAAGACCCCGTTTCTTGAAACAGACAAAACGATTCGACTATTAACCTTCAATATTCAAGTGGGTATTTCCACCTCTTCCTACCGTCACTATCTGACACGTAGTTGGCAGCACGTTTTGCCTCACAAAAAGCGGCAAGACAATCTGGATAAAATTGCTGAGCTGATTAGTCAGTACGATATGGTGGCTTTGCAGGAGGTCGATGGCGGTAGCTTGCGCAGCGGATTTATTAATCAGGTCGAATACCTTGCGAGTAATGCAGGTTTGCCGTTTTGGTATCAGCAGTTAAATAGAAATTTTGGTCCTGTAGCAAAGCATAGTAATGGCTTGTTAAGTCGTTTCCGGCCAATCAAGGTTGAAGAGCATCGCTTGCCTGGCTTAATACCTGGCCGAGGCGTGATTGTTGCCGAGTACGGAAAAGAGGAAGATCCGATCGTATTGGTGATTATGCACTTGTCGCTCAGCGATAGTGCCCAAAAACAGCAGCTACGTTTTGTTCGGGATTTGGTTGATGACTATAACCATGTGGTGTTGATGGGCGACATGAATACCCATGCCGAGAAAATACTGCATGACTCTCCGCTAAAAGGAGCCGGCTTGGTGACTTTGCCGGGCGTATCTCATTCATTTCCTAGCTGGCGCCCTGAAAAGGCCTTAGATCATATTCTGGTGAGTCGTAGCCTATTGGTTAAGAGGGCGGGCGTGGTAACGTTTCCGGTATCTGACCATTTACCCATCGAATTAGAGGTAAAACTACCCAAAGGCTATTAGCTTGAAACTTTGAAAATATAGACATAGACAGGCACAAAAAACCCGACAATAAAGTCGGGCTTTTCAATGGAAGCAATAAGCTGCCTACCTCGAAAGGTAGAAAATCTTACTTGATTTTAGCTTCTTTGTAGACCACGTGCTTACGCACAACTGGGTCATACTTTTTGATTTCCATCTTTTCTGGCATGTTACGCTTGTTCTTGTCAGTCGTGTAGAAATGACCAGTACCAGCGCTTGAAACTAAACGGATTTTATCACGCATTGCTCAATCTCCTAAACTTTCTCGCCGCGAGCACGTAGTTCACTAAGAACTGTCTCGATGCCTTTTTTATCGATAATACGCATACCTTTGGTAGATACACGAAGCTTAACAAAACGCTTCTCGCCCTCAACCCAAAAACGGTGAGATTGTAAATTAGGCAAAAAACGACGACGTGTGCGGTTTTTTGCGTGTGAAACGTTGTTTCCTGCTACTGGGCGCTTGCCTGTAACCTGACATACTCTAGACATTGTAACCTTGCCTCCAACTTCGAAACGTCCCTTGAAAGCACGTTCAAAAAAATTCAAATATCGGACCCTTTTTTGGAGTCCTCACTAAAGAGCCCGCCTTTATACCAGAAAGCATTTTTAATCGCAAAAAATATTTTCAAAAATGTGTATAAACTTGTAACGTGGTATCGGCTTTATCAGGTACAAAATGACGCTCATATTTGGGTGTGGATGGTTGATAGAAGGGGATTTATGAAACTTGGTGTGGATCTCGGTGGTACGAAAATAGAGGCTGTTGTCTTGGACGGTCAAAAAGTTCTCTGGCGGCAACGAGTTGCAACACCAAAAAATGATTATGGGCAAACCTTACAGGCAATTGCGAGTCTAGTTGGTGAGGCGAAACAGGTCTGTGGTTTGAGCCAGGGTGAAGCAATTGGCATTGGTGCGCCCGGTGCACTGACAGACTCCGTGACGGGGCCGAGAGTAATGAAGAACTGCAATTCCGTGGTACTGAATGGTAAACCCTTGCTTGAGGATCTTAAGCGCCTACTCGCTTGTGAGGTCTATCTGGAAAATGATGCAAACTGCTTTGCCTTAGCTGAAACACTTGCAGGAAGTGGCAAAGAAGGGTTCGGCGCACAAGTGCCAGAGATTAGCTTTGGCGTGATTCTTGGGACGGGTGTTGGTTCGGGCCTTGTCGTCAACGGAAAAGTGTTAGCTGGCTTACATAGCATTGCCGGGGAGTGGGGACATAACTGTCTGCCAGCTCTTGAGTTGGATAAATTACCCGAGCCAGAGAGAGGCAGGCTTTGCTATTGTGGTCGCAAAGACTGTATTGAAACCTACTTGTCGGGGCCAGGTTTAGCCATGAGCTATCATCTTAGGTACGCTCAGGTACTTAGCTCTGAAGAAATTATTTCGGCTATGAGAGCCAAAGATGCCAAGGCGGCAGATATTTGGCAAAGCTACTTGAACCAGCTGGCTGCTTCGCTTGCTCAGGTGGTTAATATACTTGACCCGCAGATCATTATTTTGGGCGGTGGCATGTCCAATATTATCGAGATCTATTCAGATATAAATGAGCGGATGGCAGCGCATGTATTTACCGAACACGCCAAAACCCCGATCGTTTGCGCAAAGCTCGGGGATTCGGCGGGTGTCTATGGTGCTGCCTATCTTGGTGAAGGCCAAGGTGGCTTGAAAGGCTTTGGCTAATGTTTATAGCAGCCCCAGCTCAGCCATGCTCACGACAAGAGAACCCGCGACAATCATATGATCGAGCACGCGTACGTCAATCAACTCCAAAGCTTTAACTAAACGTCGGGTAAGCTCAATATCGGCTTGGCTCGGTTTTGCTGAACCGGAAGGGTGGTTGTGACAAAAGATAACGGCAGCGGCATTGTTTTCAATCACTTTGCCGACGACCTCGCGTGGGTAAACCGAGGCAGAATCTATTGTTCCCTGAAATAGTTCTTCGAACTTCAATACTTGGTGCTGGTTGTTTAAAAACAGGCAGCCGAATACTTCTTGCTTCTTGTGGATAATCGCACTGCGTAAGAAGTTGCGAGTTGCTTCAGGGCTGGTAAGCGCATCGCTTTCCTGAATTTCATGATGAAAGCATCGCTTGCTCATTTCCAGCGTAGCTTGTAATTGAGTGTACTTGGCTGGGCCCATGCCGGGATGAGCGCAGAACTGCTTTTGGCTTGCACCAATTAGCTGTCGTAACGAGCCAAAGTGCCGGATTAAGGCGCGCGCCAGTTCAATAGCGCTTTGCCCGCGCGTGCCGACGCGTAAAAATATGGCAAGTAACTCGGCATCGCTCAGACTTTGTGAACCAAATTTGAGGAGTTTTTCTCTAGGCCGCTCATCCTCGGGCCAGTCTTTTATCGACATCACTAAATCCTTTTAGTTGAAGGTCTTATTTTAGGTATATGGTAATCATGTACTACAATTACCGCATTATAAATTCCGAAAGGCAAGCTAGATATGATGGCTTTTGTGTGATGGGCGAATTTGTTGCAATTGTTCACGAAATGAGCAATTTTGTGCGCCTACAGCATGGTAGTCTACGTGCGCCATAATTTTGTGTAGTCCGGGC
>NZ_LWGJ01001163.1:0-6456 GCF_001635845.1 Oleiphilus sp. HI0132
TTTATTTTCGGATTGAAAACCTGTTAGGAGAATCAAGAAGATGAAAATCCGTCCATTACACGACCGTGTTGTTGTANGCCGCAAAGAAGAAGAGACCACAAGTGCGGGTGGTATTGTATTGCCTGGTAGTGCGACTGAAAAACCTTCTCAGGGTGAAGTAATAGCTGTGGGTACTGGAAAAATTCTGGATAACGGTGATGTTAAAGCTTTGGCTGTAAAAGAAGGCGATATTGTAGTGTTTGGTCAATATGCTGGTAATACCGTTAAGATCGATGGTGAAGAGCTATTGATTATGAGTGAAAGCGACCTTTACGGCGTGATAGAAGCTTAGTACCGGTTAGCCGGTTCAGAGAATTATTTTAAAAGTGCCTAACTAAATAGGCAAACAGTTTAAGTAGGAAAAGTATATGAGCGCTAAAGACGTTAAATTTGGTGATTCGGCTCGTCAAGGCATGTTGGCCGGTGTAAACATTCTAGCAGATGCAGTAAAGGTAACTTTGGGCCCTAAAGGTCGTAACGTTGTATTAGACAAATCTTTTGGTGCACCGACGGTGACTAAAGATGGTGTGTCTGTTGCGAAAGAAATCGAGCTTAAAGACAAGTTCGAAAACATGGGTGCGCAGATGGTAAAAGAAGTTGCATCACAAACTAATGATGCTGCGGGTGATGGAACAACGACTGCAACAGTTTTGGCTCAGTCTATCGTTAACGAAGGTTTGAAGGCTGTTGCTGCGGGTATGAACCCAATGGACCTGAAACGTGGCATCGACAAAGGTGTGCAAGTTGCAGTTCAAGCGGTTAAAGGCTTTGCTCGTCCATGTGAAGATACTAAAGCGATTGCTCAAGTAGGCACAATCTCAGCAAACAGCGATAGCTCTGTTGGTAGCATCATTGCTGAAGCGATGGAAAAAGTAGGTAAAGAAGGTGTTATCACTGTTGAAGAAGGTAGTGGCTTCGAAGATGAGCTAGCCGTTGTTGAAGGTATGCAGTTCGATCGTGGTTACTTATCACCTTACTTTATCAACAATCAGGACAATATGAGTGCAGAGCTTGAGAGCCCATTTATATTATTGGTTGATAAGAAGGTTTCTAACATTCGTGAGCTACTTCCTGTACTGGAAAGTGTTGCTAAAGCAAGCAAGCCATTATTGATCATTGCTGAAGATATCGAAGGCGAAGCGCTAGCGACTCTAGTTGTAAACAACATGCGTGGCATTGTTAAGGTGGCAGCGGTTAAGGCACCTGGCTTTGGCGATCGTCGTAAGGAAATGCTACAGGATATCGCTACTCTAACGGGTGGTACGGTTATTTCTGAAGAAGTTGGTTTGTCTCTAGAAACCGCAACAATTGATAACTTGGGTACAGCGAAGAGCGTTAACATCAGTAAAGAAAATACGACGATTATCGATGGTGCAGGTCAAGCTGCAGAAATCGAAGGGCGTGTTAACCAGATTCGTAAGCAAATCGAAGAAAGCAGTTCAGACTATGATCGTGAGAAGCTTCAAGAGCGTGTAGCTAAATTAGCTGGCGGTGTTGCGGTAATCAAAGTAGGTGCTGGTTCTGAAGTCGAGATGAAAGAGAAGAAGGCTCGTGTCGAAGATGCGCTTCACTCTACTCGTGCAGCCGTTGAAGAAGGTGTTGTTGCAGGTGGCGGCGTATCATTGATTCGTGCTCTACAAGCGATTGAAGATCTTCAAGGTGATAACGAAGATCAAAACGTTGGTATTAACTTGCTACGTCGCGCAATGGAAGCACCTATGCGTCAAATCGTTGAGAATGCCGGTGGCGAAGGTTCTGTCGTGACTGATAAGGTTAAGCAGGGCGAAGGTAGCTTTGGTTACAATGCTGCATCGGGTGAATATGGCGATATGTTGGAAATGGGTATTCTTGATCCGGCTAAGGTGACGCGTACAGCGCTTCAATCAGCAGGTTCTGTTGCTGGTTTGATGATCACTACTGAATGCATGGTTACCGATATCGTAGAAGAGGGTGCAGCAGCACCAGCTATGCCTGATATGGGTGGCATGGGTGGCATGGGTGGAATGATGTAATCCAGCCTTTCACGCTTTGTGATTAAGAAACCCGGCTTTTGCCGGGTTTCTTGCGTTTGGGGCTAAGTACTTGAGGCATGTCTCAAGAAAACCCTGCAAAGGTATGAAAAACCGTTAATAAAGGTAGATTTATCATATTAAATAGTCTGTAATTGGTCGCTTTTTAGAGCAGTAGGCTCCCTACCGGGCGGCTTAGGTATATAAGCATGATAGGTTCTCGGTAGTTTTCAGTATCTCTTGTACTGAAGTGGGTCAGATAATAGGACTTGGTCTTTACGCGTGTTGAAAAAAACAATTCTGTATCTTCTTGTTTTCTTATTGGCCTTTAGCGTTTTTGTGCTGGCTAAGGCTCCAGCGCGTGTGATTTGGGAGGGAGTTGTAGAGGCTGATCCTTCTGTAACTAATTCTCTTCGCTCTGTTGGTGTTTCGGTAAAAGGCATTGAGGGGACTATCTGGGATGGTCGTGCTTTGGTTCAGTATAAAGGCATTGCCTCAATAGTTGATTGGAATGTGAAATTATCTGAACTATATGCCTTATCACTTCCCGTTAAGCTTGATATTGATAGCCAAGCGGGCGAATTGGAGGCTGTGATTACGGTGGGCATGTCTGACATCGCTGTGACGGTTTCTCGTGGTGACCTAGACTTATCTATGCTAAGCCCAGCGCTGAGGGCGCAACGAGTCACCCTGGATGGTCAGCTATTGTTAAAGGATATACAGCTGCTAGCTGAAGATAATATGCTGCGATCAGCTGCAGGTATGATCTCGTGGTCTGGTGGCGATATTGCCTATCCTGCTCAACGCGCTATACATCAACGTAGCTTTCCTCCTTTTAGGGGGGTGATAGAAACTAGCGAAACTGGGGAAATAAAAGCAGGTGTTCGTGATAGTGGCGGATCGTTTGATGTCATTGAAGCGACGGTGAGCCCAGAGGGTGAAGCGCTAGTTAAAGTGAAAAGACGCTTATTGGATTTGGCTGATGAGCATTGGCCCCAAAACTCCAAAGAAGAAGATGTCGTGTTTAAAGTGAAAAAGAAAATTTATTAGGCTGGTGAATAATTTGATAACGCTAGGGTCAGGAACAATTGCTAGGATTCAGTCACTGTTGGCTGTGACTTTGCTTGTTTATGTCGCTTATCTGGGGGCTGGAGTGTTTTGGTATTCACTGGCTTCTTCGGATGAGCGCGCTTTAGTGTTGCCTCAGAATAAAGTTGTTACAGCTAAGAAAAGCCAGGGGCGAGATGCCAGGTTAGCTGACTATCATTTATTCGGACAAGTAGGAAAACAGGTAGTTAAAAAGCAGGATAAACCAAAAGAAGCGCCTAAGACCAGCTTAAGGTTAGCATTAAAAGGTGTTTTTATGTCAGAGCAGGCTGGCGCATCGGGTGCTATAGTAGAAGAGATTGGCAAGAAGGCGGATTACTATGGCATAGGTGATGCCCTACCAGGCAGGGCCACTTTGGAAGAGGTATATAGTGATCGTATTCTCTTGAGGCGTAACGGAAGGCTAGAAACTTTGGCTTTTGAAGAAAAGAAGAGCATCAAAGGCAGTAGCAGTTTTTCTAAGGTAACGCCGGTTAAAGCCCAGCCGAAAAGAAGAGCAAGGGTGGAATCAGTAGAAACGCCTCAGCAATTTATGGATGAGGCTGCAGAGCGCTTACAGGAAGATCCTGTCGCTGCATTGGGCTCAGTTGGGCTGAAAGCTTCTTCAGAGGGGTATGTTTACCAAGGTGGAAACCCAATGTTGTCGGGGCTAAATCTTAACAAGGGTGATGTGATACGCTCGGTGAATGGTCATAACCTTGGTGATATTCAGCGCGATAAAGAGTTAATGAAAAGTCTCTATGAGCAAGGTAGTTTGGAAGTAGAAGTGATGCGAGATGGCGCCAGCTTTTATATTAACTACCCTTTGAGATAAAAAAATTGCGGGCTCAAGCCCAGTAATGCAAATGACTTAAGTGTAAAGTGATTGTTATGAAGTCTACATTAGGAAAGAACATGTTCAGTATGGTCCGTCTCAGGTTGGTGCACTTGGTTGTTTGTGCCGCGCTGGTATTTAGCGGGAGTGCCTTCGGTGAGGAGCAAACCTGGAAGGTAAATCTGAAGGATGCGGATGTCAGAGCATTTGTTAGTCAGGTTGCCGATATAACAGGTTATAGCTTTGTTATTGACCCTCGAGTTAAGGGTAAGGTCACGGTTATTTCTAATGCTTCAATGAATAAATCTGCTGTTTACGAAATGTTTTTATCCGTCTTGGGGGTGCATGGCTTTGCAGCGATACCTGGCCAGGAAGTGATCAAGATTGTCAGACAAAATGATGCCAAGCAGAGTGCTCAGAACGATCGTTTTTTGAAAAAGGTACCATCAGAGCAAATCGTTACGCGGGTAATTCAGGTTAACAATGCTCGTGCTTTAGAGTTGGTTCCGATTCTTAGACCGATGGTGGCAAAATATGGACACCTTGCGGGTGTCGCAGCTGCCAATGCTTTGATTATTAGTGATCACCTGGCGAACATAAAACGAATTAGTAAGATTATTGATGAGCTGGATAGCCCTTCTAAATATGAACTTGAAGTTGTTCAGCTTAAAGAAGCATGGGTTGGTGATATGGTAAAGCTCTTAGAAGAGTTAGCACCTAGCGAGCTGAGTAAAGCTAAAGGAAAAAGTGGCGGCAATAAATTTAGTGTTGTTGCAGATCAGCGCAGCAATCGGCTTATCCTTCGAGGCGATGAGGCATTCCGGGAGAAAATGCGAGAGTTGATAGCCAAACTGGATCAACCTTCATCCACGGGTGGTAAAACCAAGGTAGTCCGACTTAAACATGCGGATGCTGGAGAGTTAGCTGAGTTGTTAAAGGGGCTAATGGGCGATATTAGTAGTGAGGGTGCTAAGGGTAAGGGTAAAAGCCAATCTTCAGAAGCGAGTGTTTATGCTGATGAAGGTTTGAATGCGCTGGTTATTAGAGCAGAACCTTCAGTGATTCAGGAGCTCGATGGTGTCATTGAGCAACTTGATGTTCGCCGAGCTCAGGTACTGATCGAGGCTGCGATAGTTGAAATTAAAGATGACCTGAATGACAAACTTGGTATTCAGTGGGCCTTGTATGATCAGGGTGCATCGGTTCCAGGTGTATTTACAAACTTCTCTGATGCGGGAATTGCGACGGCGAATGTATTGTCAGCGTTGATCGCGCAAGATAGCAGTGATGATGGTGATCTTAACGTCTCAGGTATTGGTGCGAGTGATGGTATTACCGCAGGTTTTGGGCGAACAAGTGAAAGTGGTGTAAGCTGGGGTGGCCTGATCCAGGCGCTTGAAGGTGATGCTAGCGCAAATGTTCTTTCTACACCTAAAGTGATAACCATGGATAATCAGGAGTCATCTATCATTGTTGGTGAGAATGTTCCAATTATCACAGGTCAGTCTACTTCTTCCGGTGCTGGAACGTCGGACCCGTTTACTACGATTGAGCGTCAGGATGTCGGTGTTAAGTTGATTGTGACGCCAAGTATCAGTGATGGCAATTTAGTTCGTTTGGAAATTGAACAGGAAATATCAGGCGTTTCTCCGTCAACGGCTGGAGCCGATATTATTACCTCGAAACGTCAGATTAAGACGAATGTTCTGGCTGATGATGGCGAGACTATTGTTCTGGGCGGCCTAATTCGTGATGACGAAACTTACCAAGAAAGCAAGGTTCCATTGCTGGGTGATATTCCCTGGTTAGGTGCTTTATTTAGAAGTACTCAGAAGGTTGTAAATAAGCAGAACTTGGTGGTATTCCTAAAACCAACGATTTTACGTGATAAAGCGGCCAATAAGGCTGTTGCCGTTGAGAAGTTTGATCAGCTATGGAATTTGAACTTGGCGATCAAGGAAAGCAATGGTGAAGATACTGAAGATTTAGTTAAACCTCAGCTTGATAGCGTATACCAAGGCATGCAGGTTAAGTAAAAGCCTTCAAAGGCTGAGTATTTATTTTCTTGAATAAAAAAGGGAGAGTCAGAGACTCTCCCTTTTTTGTTTTAAAGACTCTTGTTCAATAAACGGTGACACCCATTTCAATGAAACCTACTTTAAGGTCTTCGATATCGTAAGCAGTTAAGCCTAGGTATTCTAATATGTCATCTTGGCTATCTTCCCATTCCGGGTCGCTATCTTGTAGGCCAAGTACTTTGTAGTTTCCGCAAATATGCTCAGCCAGTTTAAGAACTGCCAGCAAGGTTTTCTGCTGCTGGTTTTTGCCGTCTTTAACTGCAAACACTTGCTTGGTGTTATGGTGTTCGGCAATAACTTGGCAGATATGCTCAGGGAGGTTCCATGACTTGGCGGTGAAATAACCGACGACACAGTGATTGGTGTTGAATTTTTCATTCTCTAAGTCAATGACTCGCTCATGCTGGCC
>NZ_LWGJ01001164.1:0-30950 GCF_001635845.1 Oleiphilus sp. HI0132
TTATGAATAGCGAAGGTAGCTTTTCTGTGGGTGACTTAGGAAATCATGGACAATTAGTCTCCCCCGTTTTACCAATTGGCGAGTACTCACTCAAGACAAGCGCTGGCGAAATACTTTCGGATAAAAGTTTAGCCGGAAGCTGGCGTCTATTTACGGTGAGTTCATCCTGTGAACAATCTTGTCAGGATACGCTTTTAGTCATTCGACAAGCCAGGAAATCAACAGGAATAAACCGCAAGGTCGTCAAACCCATTCTATTACTAAAAACTCCCGAAGCATTAGCACCCTTTAAAGTAGACCTTACACAAGCCTTTCCTCAGTTAGCAACAGTGAGCTCGGACAGCCTTGATGCCAAAGTGCTGATCAACACATTTTCTCAAACACATGCTCAGGTCGAAAATAGTATTTTCATGGTCGACCCCTATAACAATCTAATGATGTATTACCCTGAGGGCGTGGAGCCAAAGCATTTAATGGAAGACTTAGAAAGGCTTTTAAAGGTTAATAAACCCAAGCTGTAATAAAAACATCTTTATTCATGATCAATACCCCTCAATAAAAATAATAGAGACGACATGAACAAACTCTTTTTCAGAATCAGCCTGGCCGCCTGTGCGCTGGCTTTATTTGTGATAGTGCTGGGCGCATACGTTCGTCTGTCTGATGCCGGATTGGGCTGTCCAGACTGGCCGGGATGTTATGGCACGCTCATTGCCCCAAGTGATAGCAATGACATTCAAGCTGCCAACGAAGCCTACCCGGAACGCCCATTTGAAGCCGACAAAGCCTGGAAGGAAATGATTCATCGTTACTTTGCCAGCACTTTGGGCTTATTAATCCTGGCAATGGCAGCTATTGCGATTAAGCGCAGAAAAGAACAAGGTCAGCAACTCACGCTTCCCCTAATTCTACTCGTAGTCGTCTGCTTTCAAGGCGCACTAGGGATGTGGACCGTCACCATGCTACTAAAACCCGCAATTGTTACGCTTCACTTGCTTGGGGGAATGTTAACTTTAGCCCTGCTTTGCTGGGCGATGCTAAGTGATCGACAACAAAAACCTGCTATCGTTTCCCGAGGCCTTAAGAACTGGGCCATATTGGCACTCGTCGTAGTCTATTGTCAGATAGCACTCGGGGGCTGGACCAGCACTAACTATGTCGCGCTTCATTGCTGGGATTTACCAACCTGCCAAGGTAAATGGTGGCCAAATACCGATTTCTCTGAAGGCTTTACAATTTGGCGAGAACTCGGTGTTGATTACGAAGGTGGTACGCTTTCGCTTGAAGCGGGTACGGCGGTTCATCTGACACACCGAATAGGAGCAGTAGTGACACTCCTAGTTGTCGGCACTTTTGCCCTTTTCCTGTTACGATTTTCAAAAGGCCCAGGCCAGCAAGGCACAAGAAACTTAGCCATTTTACTGTTAGTTCTCTTGTGCGCACAGATAAGCTTGGGCATATTGAATATCATACTGGTTCTTCCAACTGCGATAGCTGTCGCACATAATGGCGGTGCTGCATTATTATTGTTGACTATCGTCGCAATTAATCGGAAGCTAAGCACTGATAAACAAAAAAATACCTAGCATCTACGCTCAGTTTTCTTAAACAACGGTTCATAAAAGCTCAGGCAATGCTAGAAGAAAAACAACAAGGCATGTTTTATACGGCCGTTGTCTTGTGTGAAGAATATAAAAACAACAAAGAGAGTTCACAATGGCAAACACTACCGCACTTGCACCCGCAAGCGCCATATCATGGCGCCAGTACCTCGAGCTTTGTAAACCCAATGTGGTTTTACTTATTGTTTTTACCGCCATCGTTGGGATGCTTTTATCCTCCCCTGGCATGGTGCCCCTCGACACCTTATTCTTTGCCTCGCTCGGCATAGGTATGGCTGCAGCTTCTGGCGCTGCAATCAATCACTGGGTGGATCAAAAAATTGATGCCACGATGGAGCGAACCAAGGGACGCCCCATTCCGACTGGAGGCCTGTCATCCAAGGCAGCTCTGAGTTTTGCGCTAAGTTTGTGCGTACTCTCTATGGCGATTTTACTTGCGACAACGAACCAGCTTACCGCGCTACTAACCTTCATCTGCGTTATTGGCTATGCGGTCATCTATACTATGTTTCTTAAACGCTCTACCCCGCACAATATCGTTTGGGGTGGTGCTGCCGGTGCTGCACCGCCGATTCTTGGCTGGGTCGCGATGACAGGTGAAGTTAACACCGAGGCCTTGTTATTATTTCTCATTATCTTTATTTGGACGCCACCACATTTCTGGGCACTGGCCATTCGCCGTCGCGATGATTATGCAAAAGTTGATGTCCCTATGCTTCCGGTGACTCATGGCATTCCTTTCACCAAGGTACAGGTATTACTTTATACTTGTATGCTTCTTGCCGTTACGCTGATACCCTTTGCCATACAAATGACCGGCTTAATCTATCTAGCCGGGGCGGTAGCCTTAGGGTTGGGCTTTATTTATCACGCTTATAAGCTATATCGCTGCAGTGCTGACCAACACGCAATGAAAACCTTTGCTTACTCAATATTCTACCTAACGGCCTTATTTGCATTTCTGCTCGTCGATCATTACATACGACTGGTAATACGCGGATAGAAACTGATTAGATTTCGCAAAGCGGCCAGTTCAACGTATAATACCTGCCCTTTTTCATTTCGCCCTATTTACGCATAGGGCTGTTCGGAACACTGACAGGTATTACGCTCCATGCAAGACTTTCAAATCGACCAATACGACTCCCTGTTGGACAACAAAGCCGCTCAAGTACGTGAGCAGTTCCTGCGTTTCTCTGCACCAGAATTGGAAGTCTTTGCCAGTGAAGTTGAAAATTTCCGCTTAAGGGCCGAATTCAAGATTTGGCACGAAGGCGAACGATGCTTCCATGCCATGTTTGAAAAAGGGACCAAGAACGCGCCAATTGAAATAACTCACTTCCCCATTGCTAGCAAAGCTATCACTGAGCTAATGCCTGTCATGATGGAAGAGATCAACCAGTCACCTCAACTCAAGCATCGCCTGTTTCAGCTTGAATACTTGAGTACACTTTCAGGTGAAATGCTGGTCACTCTGATTTATCACAAACAGTTAGATGAAATCTGGATAAAAGAAGCCAAGCGTTTGAAAGAAAAGCTTGGTATTCACATCATCGGCAGAGCCAGAAAGCTCAAACTTCTACTCGATCAAGACTATGTTATTGAAATACTAAACGTCGACGGAAAAGCACTTCGCTATAAACAAATTGAAGGTGGTTTTACTCAACCAAACGGCAAGATGAACGAAAAGATGCTCAGCTGGGCCCGAAGCTGTGTCGACGGCAATAAGGGAGATTTACTTGAACTCTATTGCGGCAACGGGAATTTCTCTATTGCTATGGCCGATAAATTCCGTCGTGTATTTGCTACAGAGATTAGCAAAACCTCAGTCAAAGCTGCCAATGACAATAAAGAAATGAACAGAATCGATAACGTTGACTTTGCTCGCGTTAGTGCCGAAGAGTTTACCGGGCACATGAACGGCATCCAAAAACGCCGTCGTTTGAAAGACCTCAACCTAGAAGAAACTGACTTTCAAACCGTACTCGTTGACCCTCCTCGCTCCGGCTTGGATGACGAGAGCTGCGAAATGATCAGCCAATACCCCAATATCGTCTACATTTCCTGTAATCCTGATACTTTGGAGCTAAACCTGGAACAGTTGAGCAAAACACATGAGATCAAACGCTTGGCGATGTTTGACCAGTTCCCCTATACCCACCACATTGAGTGCGGCGTTTACTTATCAAAAAAGTAGCCCTATAACATAATGAGCCTACCTAAAGCTGATGAGTTTTAAGAGAGGCCCGAAACTTGCATCATATCTTTGTGAGAAGTTATTAACGCTAATAATGTACACAAGTTTGCCGGTAATAGTCAGACCTTAGTCAAATCACGACAAAATAAGCTATCATCGGTAAACAGTCTGCATAGACATAGCGCTATAAGGTCAATATTCGACAAGCTCTAAACCAGAGCCTTGCTGTCACCTATTGATAAAATATACATAAAGTAAATATATACGGCCCTATGCAAATATCCGCTATTAACAAGAACCTTACCTGCTTGTACTGCCTTCTTGCTTTGTGTTTAGCAATGCTGTCTCCGTCTCTAAGCGCTGGTGACACCTACTACACAGATACAGACAACGAAGATAACGCAAGATCAGGAAGCTCTGATGATGACATAGGTCGTATTCTTTCTGACACGTCGTTGAACTACCCGATAGAGTTCAACATAAACCTGACAGGCAGCCTTCCAAGCACCTCTGCCCAGCTTCTTATTAACGCTCACGACATCGATGAAGAATTAGGCCAAGAGGTGTCGATTTCTATAAACGGCAACGGCCTAGGGGACCTGTCCGGCGTCGCAGATGAGGACAGCACCAATATTTTTAACGTGCCAATCGGGCAAATAGTTTCCGGGAACAATATCGTCGAAGTCACCATAGCAAACCCTTGGGCCACTCGAGTCAATTGGGGACAATTACTTATCGATGAAGGGGATGATGATAGCTCTGAATTCATCAATATTAGCCTGTCCTCTATTGATATAGATAGTGGCACAGTTACTTTAAACCTAGATACCGAAGTACTCACAACCAGAGAGGGTGGCTACCGGCTAGAAGTAAACCTTATCGACCAGAGCGGCAACATGCACAGCCAAGCCACCGAAGACTTTCCAGGGCTTGTAGGGCAAACTCAGACTAGAACAAATAGTGTTTCATATCAGTTAGATGAACCGAGTGGCAACTTTCTAATTGAAGCTCACCTGTTTTTCCAGGAAAGCGGCTTTGACCTTCAGCAAGATTATGCCTCCACAACGTATTCACACATACAAGACTCCGGGCCTGATCAACTTCCTGCCAACGCAAATTTTTCACTTATCTCTGCAAATAATGCAAGCATCGTCGCCAATGGTAGTGCCACCACTACAATCACTCTGGATGGCTACGACCTAAGCAACAGACCAACGGCAGTAAGCGGCCAAACAGTGTTATTTTTCACGACAGCGGGGTCCATAAGCACAAGCACCGACAATGGAGATGGTAGCTACAGCGCAACGCTTACCGCACCTATTAGTATTGGCACAGCAACTATCAGCGCAACACTTGATGGTGCAACCGTTAGCGATACAGCGGCTGTCTCCTTGATTGCAGATACGCCTTCCATAGCGACCTCTCGCATCAATGCCGATACTGCTAGCCTGCCAGCAAGTGGCCTGGACACGAGCGTCATTACCGTTCAGCTTTCAGATATAAACAATAATGATTTGGCACGCGGTGGAAACAGTGTCGACATTACAGCCGATATTGGCAGCGTCGGGCCGGTCACCGATCTTGGCAATGGAAGCTACACTGCAGTTTTAACGAGCAGTACGACTGTCGGGACAGCCACCATCAGTGCAAGTCTTGAGGGAAGTACAATTGTGGATACAACCAGTGTTGAGTTCACCCCACTACCCGCCTCCATGAGCGATACTTTAATCACCGCTACGCCAAACACGCTAACGGCTGATGGAAGCACTACTTCAACTATTTTGCTCCAGGCTATTAACGTGCTTGGTAACGGATTAAACTCAGGCGGCAGTACCGTTAGTTTCGCGGCCAGTATGGGCAGTATCGGTGATGTCACCGACTTGAATGACGGTTTTTATAGCGCAACCTACACCTCCCCCACCAATACCGGTGTCGCGATCATTAGCGCCACCTTTGATGGTGAAGATGTTATTGACACTGAAATGATCAACCTTCAGGCAGGAGCGCTACTCGCCTCTAGCGGCGTTATTACCAGTCTCGATGCTGCCGTCATCGCTAATGGCTCCAATACTACAACTATCACAGTTCAAGGAAGCGACGTCTTTGGCAATAGTGTCGAAGTGGGTGGCGCCACGGTTACTTTAAATACCAATTTTGGTAGTTTAGGCGCGGTAAGCGATATGGGAGATGGCCGCTATAACGCGACTCTACTGGCTCCAGCCACAACAGGCACGGCAGTGATTACTGGGACTATGAATGGCCAAAGCCTTGTCGATACCGCAACCGTTCAATTTGTACCGGGCCCGGCAAGCTACCTGAACAGCACACTAAACTCATCATCACCTGTTCTGACGGCTAACGGCAGCGACACCGCCACCCTCACACTTCAAGCCATTGACCTGACTGGGAACTATCTTACTTCCGGTGGTGACACCGTCATTATTAACTCAACTGCCGGCAGCCATAGCTCCGTGAACGATTTAGGTGACGGCACTTATCAAGTCATCTTTACCGCAGATGAAACAAGGGGCGTCGCAGTAATCACAGCAGAGTTAAACGGTGTACAGCTCTCCGATACCGCAAGCATATCTATGATTCCCGGTAATGCCGACTACTCTAACAGTCAAGTTAACAGCAGTCTGAGCCAAATTGTTGCAGACGGCCAAACCCTTAGCCAAATCACTGTCGAAGCAATTGATGAGCATGGCAATGCTCTAACAAACGGAGGAGATATTGTCACCATTTCCAGTACCTTAGGCAGTGTTGGTGATGTGACAGATTTAGGCGATGGTCGATATCAAGCCTCGCTACAAAGTGACACCACGGTCGGTACCGCGACAGTATCCGCGACGATCAACTTCTCGGAAATTGCTGATGTTGCCTTAGTATCGTTCATGTCGCCCCCCACTATCGATGATCTGGCAAGCCCGTCGCCTTTACCTACTTTAACGGGAACATTTCCTCAGATGACCGGAGCAAGCTTTTCAGTCGGCGTCAATCATATCAACTACACACTCGGCGATGGCAACCTAAGCTCAGACGGTTCAAATTGGAGTCTTACTATTCCAACCGGAAATGAGCTAGCCGATGGGACTTATGATGTCACAGCGCAAATCACCGATATCGCCTCACAGATAAGCTCTGATACCTCGATTAGCGAACTTCTTATTGATACTGTAGTACCCACAATTTCATTAAATATTTTGCGCTCAGCTGATAGCAGCAATATCCTAACGTTTCCGGTCTCAGGTCGCTGCACAGAAACAATCGACACTATTACTATCACCGTTACTGATGGACGTTCAAACTCTGTCAGCGAAAGCGATATGAGCTGCTCTCCCGCTACCTCAAACGAAGGTAGCTTCAGCACTGAAATTAACCTAAGCAGCCTTCAAGACGGCGACATCACTATTAATGCAAGTATCGCTGATCGAGCTGGAAACCAGGCAACTGACCAAGATAGTGTTAGTAAAACCGCTTGTGCCCCAGATAATACTGTTGAAATTTGTGATAACGATAGCGATGGTATTTCAAACGGTGACGAGATAAGCCTGGGTCTCGACCCTGATTACTACGATAGTGATGGTGACGGCATTAGTGATCTTGAAGAGCTAGGGGCCGATCTCAGTTCACCATTTGACTCGGATGGAGATGGCATTCTCGATGCCTTGGATACTGACTCGGATAATGATGGCATTAACGATGCTGGAGAGCTGGGAAGCGACCCAAACCTTCCTCAAGATAGTGACAACGACGGCACACCTGACTATCGAGATCGAGACTCAGACAATGACCATATTCCTGATTATCTCGAACATAAGTTTGTAGCTGAAGATTTTGATAATGACTCTATCCTCAACCACCTTGATTTGGACAGTGATGGAGATGGCCTCCCCGATGCCATTGAAAATGGCGTCGCATTGCACCTCGACTCGGATGACGATGGTATCGATAACGGCTTTGACGTCGACCTGACTGGAGGAGAAGACCTCAACCTGGATGGTATTGATGACGCGATAAGTCTTTTGGATAGCGATGGCGATAATAGCTACAACATCTTTGACCTGGACAGTGACAACGATGGTATGAATGATGAACTTGAAGCTGAGTTAACTGCCAGCTTAGACAGTGATGGTGACGGTATCAATGACGCCTACGATGTTGACAGCACCGGGGGCATCGATACCAACCTGGATGGTATCGACGATATCATTAACCCACCAGACACTGACGATGACGGCTTTCCGGATTATATCGATCTCGATAGTGACAATGACGGTTTTACAGACGTGGTGGAATCAGGTGGTACCGATAACAGCCCTATTGACGGTATTCATGACACTCCCGATTCGCAAACAAGCTCACCTACCGATACTGATGGCGACGGTTTGCCCAACCACCTTGAGCTTGAAAGTGGTGATAGCACAAATGATGGTAATGGGCCTTTCGACATTGATAACCTGATCGTGCCAATCCTCGATGCCGACCAGGATGGGCAAATCGACCCAATGAGCGATACCGATGGCGATGGCATTCTCGACAGTGTCGATGAAGACCCGACCAACTTTGGCTCATCCATAGACATTGATGGTGACAGTATCACTAACTCTGACGATCTAGACGATGATAATGATGGTATTCCTGACATTATTGAAGGGGACTTCACTGTCGATACCGATGCTGACGGACAACCTGATAAAATTGATTTGGATAGTGACAATGATGGTTTAACTGATATAAGAGAGTCGAATTCAGGACTAATTGATCTGGACAGCAACGGTGTAATCGATACAGTCGTTGATGCAAATGCAGATGGCCTAGACGATGCGATCACGTCAGCTTTTGCCGTGTCAGACACTGACAACGATGGTGTACCCGATTTTCAGGACCTTGACTCGGACAATGATGAAGTAACGGACCTTCAAGAAGCGAATCTTCCGGGTACGGACCTTAGTGAGATTGACAGCGACAATGACGGTATGGTTGACCTGCTATCATCATCGTCAGGCTTAAGCAGTCATGTTTTCTCTACGCTTATCGATAGCGATGAAGATGGAACTGAAAACTACCGGGACCGCGATAGCGACAATGACGGCTACCCTGACGGCCTGGAAAACGGTGACTTTGATAACAACGGGATTATCGACCTTGCCGAAGATGACGACACTGGTATTAGCACAGCCAAAAGTGGAACAGGTGGCACCATTAATCCCCATCTAGCATGGTTGCTGCTTTTACTTCCCTGGCTTTATAAGAGCTACAGAGCAATACAACACAAGCATGCTTTCTGGATGGCGATAGTTTTTTTACCTCTGCTTATGCATGTAAATGATGCCTCGGCTGACAGCAATAATCAGTGTGCTCAGGAGCTAAAATTTGACGATTTATCAGAACTCTTATTTCAACCCTGTTGGTATGTATCCGCCGGGCTAGGTTATAGCTACTTGGCCCCCTCTGGAGAAAGTAACGGCTGGTCAAGTAATGACAAAAGTAGTATTGGCTTTAGTTTCTTGGCTGGTCGCCATCTCAGTGAAAAATGGGCACTGGAGTTAGACTATTCTTTCCTGGGGGAAGCGGGCTTAAAAAATAGTAACCCCACCCTAAATGCAAGTCTAGATGCGGCGATTAGATACCGAGCCCCAAGTCTAATGATTGCATATCGATTCTTACCCCAATATAAGCCTTTCAATGCCCACTTCAAACTTGGGGGAACCTGGCTCAATACAGAAGCAACAGACTCGCGTATTGGCTATGAAGAAGAGTCAACTGTACAAGTTACCTGGGGAATCGGTGCTTACTACAGATTCACCGATAGTCCCTGGTTCATCAGCTTTGACTATACCAATCATGCCAAAGATGCTCGCTTCAGCGGCTTTCATATAGGCCGTTATTTTGGCTTCAAAAAACACATTCCTAAAGTGGAAAAAATCGTAAGAACCCCATTTGAGAATCTACAGCTCCAACTCGATTCAGACCAGGATGGCGTGATAGACAAACTCGATGAATGTCCGCTATCGGATCGTGGAGTCGAAGTTGATAAAACAGGGTGCTGTACTGAAAAAGCAGGCTGTATCAGGATTCAGTAGTAATCAATAACGATTATTAGTTCTGTTTCTCATGAGACTGCGCAAGTACAAAACCGAGAAGCATCAGTATAGCTCCCACAAAGCCGTACATACCTAAGACTTCATCGAATACCCAGTAACCAACCATTGCGCCAAAAACAGACTCCATCGAAAATATGATCGCTGCAATAAAGGGGTCTGCTTTCTTTAAAGCAAAGACCTGAAGTGTATACGCCATACCCACAACGAAGATGCCACTACACAAGGCCCAAAGATAAGCAGAGTTGAGACTAGCCATAGGGCCGCCCTCAAAGCTCAGGGAAAAAACTAAACTTAATAAAGCGCAGACAATAAATTGAAAAAGTGCGAGAACAAGCAAGTCATGCTTGCCCACCCAGAAACTGATAGCCCATAAGTGAAGAGCCCAAAAAACGGCTCCAGCAAGTGCCAAGCCATCACCTAAATAATTAAACTTTCCATCAAAACCGCTCAGTAAGGACAAGCCACACAGAGCAATCAAACCACCAATCCAGGTCAGTAAAGGGTAACTTTTCTTAAATAAGATACCGATAAGCGGGACAAGCGCGACATAAAAGCCGGTGATAAAAGCCACATTGGCGACTTTAGTATAGGCCAAGCTGATTTGCTGAAAAGCAGCGCCAGCCGTTAACAGTAGGCCTAAGCCTGCACCGGCGAGAATCGTTCTCTTATTAAGTAAGGCTGTACGCGAACTCTTCGAAGAAAAAATAAAGGGTAATAGCATCATGGCGCCAAAAGCAAAGCGCCAAAAATTGAAGGCAACGGGAGCCATACCCTCCAAGGCCAAACGCTGAGGTGCAAACCCCAGCCCCCATAGCAAAGCAACCAAGAGTAAAAGCAAATTGATAGGAGAGAAAAGTCGACTCATCAAAAGCCCTAAACGCTACTTTTTAAGCTTGCCGCTGTCGCAAAGCCTCGAACAAACAAATCCCTGTCGCAACGGAAACATTTAAGCTGCTAACACTCCCGATCATTGGAATTTTAGTAAGCTGGTCACAATGCTCTCGCGTCAGGCGACGCAGACCACTGCCTTCAGCACCCATTGCGATAGCAGCAGGGCCTTTAAGATCTGTTTGATAGATATTTTGCTCCGCTTCTCCGGCAGCACCCGTTATCCATACACCAAAGTTTTGTAACCACTTCATGGTACGGGCTAAGTTTGTCACTCGAATGACAGGCACATGCTCAGCGGCACCACAAGCCACCTTCTTTGCAGTGGCATTCAAGGGGGCGGACTTATCCTTCGGCACGATCACGGCATGGACACCCGCCGCATCAGCTGAACGTAAACATGCCCCCAGGTTATGAGGGTCAGTCACGGAATCCAGAATCAATAAAAACGGTGGTTCATCTAGCGCTGAGAGAATATCTTCAAGATCCCCTTCATGCTTCTCAACTTCCCCTTTAATAGTTGCCACAACACCTTGGTGACGACCGCTGACCAACTTGTCTAATTCCTTCCGAGGCACATAGTCACAAGAGAGCCCTTTAGACTGAAGCAAGCGAATAAGCTTTGATAAGCGCTGGTCGTCCCTACCCTGCTGTACCAATACAGAGATAACCGAATCGGCCTCTTTTTGCACTAGGGCCTCAACTGCATGCAAACCAAATACGGTTTCTTGATTCATTAACTCTTAACCTTTTGTTTTAACTTTGCGCTTTCTAATTGCTGGCGTCACCGGCTCTGAATTAGCGTCTGATTTTACCTTGTTAATTTTCTTTAAGGGCTTTTTTACTTGCTTGCTTTTTAAAGCTTCTAGCTTGCTTGGCTTGCGCTTTAAAGGCTGGCTAGATTTAAGCTCTTGAGGCTCTTCTGTCTTCAACTCTGAAGAAGACTTCGGCTTTCTTGACTTGGCTTTTACCGGACGCTCGGTTTTCTTTCTTGCGCCATTTCGGGATTTAACCTTAGGTTTATCACTTCCCTGACGTCTATCCGCTTCTTTACGCCGCTCACCTGCCTTCCGCTTGTCCTGACTGTCGCGCTTGCTACCGCTTTTGGGCTTACCTTTCTTAGGGCGCAATTTGTCACGTGACTTGGAACTTGAGCTCACTAGAACCAGGTCAACCTTGCGCTCTTCCAGATTGATGTTTGAGACCTGAACAAGCACCCTATCACCCAGACCAAAGCGCTTACCTGAGCGTTCACCGATCAGGCGATGCTTCGCTGCATCAAATTGATAATAATCACTGTCTAAAGTCGAGACATGAACTAGACCTTCAGCATATAAATCAGCTAGCTCTACAAAGAAGCCAAAGCCCGTCACGGCAGAGATAATACCCTCAAACTCCTCACCCAAGTGTTGCTGTAGGTACTCACACTTAAGCCAGCTCATTACATCACGCGTCGCCTCATCAGCACGTCGCTCAGCCATCGAGCAGTGTTCACCAAGAACCAGCATTTTCGCTAGGTCATATGGGTATTTATACGCTTTTCTTAACTCAGGAGCCTGAGCATCCGCAGCAATACCTACGTCGTCAAAATCATTATTCTTAGCAGAATAAATAACAGACTTGATAGCACGGTGAACTAATAGATCAGGATAACGCCTGATAGGTGAAGTAAAGTGAGCGTAGTGTTCATAAGCCAAACCAAAGTGACCTTTCTCTTCAGGCCCATAGACTGCTTGGCTCATAGAGCGTAATAAGACGGTTTGTAGAACGCTGAAGTCAGGACGATCCTGAATATCCGCCATAATTTGTTGGTAGTCAGAAGGCGATGGATCTTCACCGCCCATCAACTGCAAACCTTGTTCACCTAGAAATGAACGCACATTCTCTAGTTTTTGTGCTGTCGGCCCCTCGTGAATTCGATACAAGGTTGGTAGCTTATGGCGCGATAAAAACTCTGCTGTCGCTACATTTGCACAGAGCATGCACTCTTCTATGATTTTATGAGCATCATTACGCTCAGTTGGTACAATCGCATCAATTTTTCGTTCATCACCAAAAATAATTCTGGTTTCAACCGTTTCAAAATCAATAGCACCACGATCTTTACGACGACTGACCAGCACTTGGTATAAACCATACAGTTCGTGCAGCTCGGGAAGTCGATCAGCAAAATCTTCACAAAGTTGAATGCCATCACTTGAGTCGGGCTCTTCCAGAATGGTTCCAACCTGGTTATAGGTCAAACGCGCGTGGCTGTGCATTACCCCTTCGTAAAAACGACTCTTAAGGACTGAACCTTCAGCGTTAATATCCATTTCGCAGACCATACATAAGCGGTCAACTCTAGGATTAAGGGAACACAAACCATTAGATAAAACCTCAGGCAACATCGGCACAACATGGTCGGGAAAATAAACCGAGGTTGCGCGGTTATTTGCTTCGACATCCAACGGTGACTCAGGGCGTACATAGTGGCTAACATCAGCGATCGCAACATAGAGCTTCCAGCCGCTTCCATTTCGTTGACAATACACAGCATCGTCAAAGTCTCGCGCATCTTCGCCATCAATCGTAACAAGGGGCAAATGCCTGATATCAATACGCCCGGCTTTGTCACTATCGAGAACTTCTGATTTGAGTGTATCGACAGTTTGTTGAACTTCAGGCGGCCACTCAAAAGGAATATTATAGGAACGAATCGCTACTTCGATTTCCATACCAGGAGCCATGTGGTCTCCTAATACTTCAATTACCTGACCGGTCGCGTGCGTGCGTTTAGTCGGATGTTGCAATATCTTAACCACGACATATTGGCCATGCTTGGCTTCAGCCGTATGATCAGAGTCAATTAGAACCTGTTGGGTAATGCGGTTATTTTCAACTTCGACAAATACGATGTTGCCTTCACGATATAAACGTCCAACCAATTGTTCGGTATTTCGTTCCAGGACATCCACAATAACCGCATGACGTTTACCACGATGATCTTCCCTATCTGCGCGTACTAGCACCCGATCGCCATCAAACACCATCTGCATCTGACGAGCCGATAAGTAAAGGTCATCACCGCCTTCATCAAGCTTTACAAAGCCAAAACCATCACGGTGACCTATGACCACACCTTTAAGCAAGTTAACGCGAGAAACCGGTAGATATCGATCACCCCGGTTACGCACTAGTTGGCCGTCTCGCGACATAGCAATAAGACGCCGACGAAGAGCTTCAATTGAATCATCATCTTTCAATGACAGCTCTTCAACTAGTTCAGGATGAGTGGCCGGAGCGTTGCGCGCATCCAGATGAGAAAGAATAAACTCTCGACTGGGAATAGGATTTTCGTATTTCTGCGCTTCGCGATCCTTATGAGGATCTTGCGTGGCTTTACTGGTCTTTTTTGTCATGTGTCCGCACTAAGAACTAATAATTGGGAAAATCACTGAACGCTAGTTAGCTTCAGATTCCCAAAAAGGGAACTGTCCGCTGCCGAACAGTTTAAATTTAGCGCAGAGTATAGCCTTTATAGAGCAATATGTAGATACATATTCACTTTTGCCGGGTCTTGAACAACATGCATTTGAGAGCGTTTAAGGCCGCAACAGGTCGCCAAGTATGTCATATGCGCTTCACTTCTGGGGTTTACATGCCAGTCAAGGAAGTCCATATAGGGCTGGCTAGCGTTATTAGTGCTCAAATTAGCAATGACGATTTCACTTCCCTTTCGCGTATGGCTCATTAGCTTTTCCAAGGTTAGCTTAAACGAGGCATCGTTCAAGTAATCAAATAACCCTTCTGACCAAATCAGGTCATACTTTTCATCGCTTTCAATATCTTGGACTCCGCCATGTGCAAAGCCAACCTGATCACTATACTTACGACACAGGATACTAGCGTAATCTAAAGCCTTCCAGGACTGATCAATGCATAAAAAAGACGAGTCGCTTTTATACTGCCCCAAGTAATCCGCGATAGAGCGGGAAGAACCTGAAGCGATATTTAGGACATTCATACCTTGCTGATGCTGTTCCGCAGCAGCCATTACGTCAACGAAGTAGCGCTGGCTATGTTGAAAGGCCGAAACAAAAGCCTGACTATTCCAGAACTGATCCCAGTTCCTTAAGTCTGTCTTGGGTGTAAGAAAGTGACCGTAAATACGTTCTAATAATTCAAAGTCGCCAGCATAGCCATTGGGTTTTCGATACGCCAAGCCTTGCATAGTATCGAAACTTAGCGCCTTGCCCATCAAGTCTTCTTTATAGTCTGGCCCATAGTAATTAAATTCTCCTCGGCTCTTTGCCTGATTAAAATCAACCAAAGCTTGTTTTAATGCTGGGTACTGATCAGGCTCTGGGCCACCAGCATTCACAAGATCCTGCAAATAAAGTACGGATGTATTCATACTTTTGACCTCACTAAGAAAGTAACAAATAAATGGTCATATCACTGCCCTGCTTCACAAACCTAAAGCAAATACGGACGAACATAGATACCTATGACCGTGAAATTCCTATATCTCTCCATTCTGAAGAAAAAAATTAGAACAAAAAAACCAATTTACAGAGATATAGACGGACAAAACGCAGAAATAGTCACAATTATTTTATTTTTCTTTTTTATTCAGACAGTTAGCTAGATGTCAGCCATGACATCTAGCTCTTTCGTAGGCAGAGGGTTCGCCCCTCAAAATTCGGAGCTCAGTAGAAGCCGGAGGTCATATTTAAAACATGCCTAATGTAATCAATAGTTTATGATCTCTAACCTTGATAGACTTCAAAGTAGATTTTGCTAATTGGTGCTTAGCATCATCGTCACGTAAGCGATAGACAGGAAGCTTCTCGCTAGCTTTAGACAGCACTAGCTCAGCCAGTTTGGCAATCTTTGGTGTTAGTTGTTTTGGCAATAAGTCGATCTCAAGGTCGACCAGTCGAGGTGAGTCTAAATAAAATTCCCCGCTATCCTGCTGGTAGCGGAGGGTACCGGCGATTTTACCTCTGCCACCACCTTTAAAGCCGCCTGGTGCGATGACATCAACATGCATAAAAAAGCCAACTTCATTACTGACGTTGATTAACTCCACTTTTGGCTCGGACAAGCGAACAGTAAAGAAGTACTGTTTCTTTTCTAAGGGCATCATCGCCTCAATCTTTTCTTGCAAGCTTCGTTCTGTCAGCTCAATGGTGTAGGTAAATCCTGAGGACATCTGGGAGAATGAAAACATAAGTAAGAATACAAAAATACGGGTCATAGTGAATGTGAGTTTACCTTAAGTACAGCAAATCATGCGAGCCTAAAAGAATCTGTAGCGATTCACTACAAACATTAGCTTTAAGCGTAGCAATCCGCTACAATCCAGATATCAACCTCAGTTTGGAGATTCTTTGATGGCTAAATCCAATTCCCCTATCCGTTTAGAAAGTGAACTTATGAAACAAGCCAAGTTAAGTGGTGAACTTAACAAGCGCTCAGTGGCTGAACAGATAGAATATTGGGCAGAAATAGGCCGCGGGGTTTCTGGTGTCGTAGACCCTGAAACACTCATTAAAGTAAACAGTGGTCTTGCAAAAATCAATGTAGAAGAAACGCATAATGTCGACATTGATGCTGACGATATATTCAGCAACCTGGAACAACAACGCGACTCAGGTTCTTTGATGAGAAACATCACCACTACCAATTATGCCTTTCAGGCCTCAAGTACTGATAAGGGCATGCTTGAAAGAATCGACCAACAAGGTAATGTCACCACCGGCTATTTTGAAAATGGCGTATTTATAGAATCTAGAGTATAAATTGAATAAAGAATCAAAACAGCTGTGGCTGCTCGCCGGAGGAAATGGCGCAGGAAAATCTACCTTTTATAGAACGCAGCTACAACCTCGTGATCTACCCTTCGTTAACGCCGATAATATCGCTCGCCAAGTATTCCCCGATGCGCCTGAAGCGCATAGCTATCAAGCCGCAGCCATCGCTGAGCGGCTCAGGAATGAGCTCTTGGAAGAAGGACGTAGTTTCTGTTTTGAAACCGTTTTCTCTCATCCCTCCAAAATCGACTTTGTAGGAAAAGCCAAAGCTCACGGTTACGAAGTAATTATCGTCTTCGTTCATCTTTCAACCCCCGAACTTAACAAAGCACGAATACAGCAAAGGATTGAAGAAGGCGGTCACGCAGTACCAGAAGATAAAGTCGTCAGCCGTATACCTCGCACCATGCAAAATATAAAAACAGCGCTAGTGCTGGCAGACAAAGCTTATCTCTTAGACAACTCTGACTACCTAAAGCCCTTCGATCTCGTTGCTCAGATCACGCAAGGATTAGTAACGAAAAAAGCAAACACCCTGCCCGATTGGGCGAGATTTCTACTAGAAAGTTAAAGCCTGATACACACGCCGCTAAGTCAGATAGCTCTGTCTTCAAACTAAGAGACTCTAAAATGCAGATGAGGGCCTATCAAACCGTCAGCGAAGTCACAAACATACCAATTAAACCAATCAGACTAATAACAAAACCAATACTCCGGGCCAAGGCTATATTCGCGTAATAGCACAACATATGCATCACACGCCCAGCAAAATAGGTCACAGAAAACGCGTCGATATAGCTTGCATCGGCACCACTATAAACAGCAAACAAAGCAAACAGGATAAATACCGCGATCGTCTCATTGGTATTTGAATAAGTACGAGAGGCTCGAAATAAAAATCTAGCGTGATCAGCTTCGACGGGATAACCCGGTGTATGTTTCAATTTAATTGATGCTGCGTCAGAAACAAGTATTTGGGTGAGCAGCAATAAGCCGGTCAGTCCAACAATGAGTAGCGTGAGTTGATAGTCTGCAAATACTTCCATATATTGATCCTAGTACTTTCATAAGTGATTGGGTTCACTAATTGTAAAGCGCTGAATACTATTTAATGCTTACCTCATCACCCTAATGCTACCTAAAACCTTAAATACACAGTTCTATCAGTAGGACAAACGAAGCTATTAACGTTAAAGCGACACGACGATTTAACCCTGCAATTCTGCAAGAAAGGTTTAATAAGAGATTGGGAACACCAGAGCAAGTACACACATGAACAACGCCATTCCAAGTGAAGTAATCACAATCCAGTTATCATCTATCAACTTAGGCATATACTTTCCCTCGGTATTTATCTAACTAATAACAAATACATTAATTGATAATGATTATCATTACAACCACCCTCCTGTGACCTGTAATGGATTTAACTCACCTCCCTTGGTAGTCCAGCCTAGCAATGCCATCTCTACACCGAGGCGATCAACACTTTCCGGCAATCGAAGCCGACTGCTCCACAACTCCTGCCTACTAGCAGTATCTTTCTTGCTGAGTAAAAACTCATGGTGTAAGGACAGTACAACAAAATCTTGCTGTAGATTTCTGCCGCGGTTTTCACCAGCATTAATGTTTGAGAGCATATCAAAGCCGAGTAAGGCTATATTGATCTTGAACGACTTATCCTGCTCTGCTTCTATCTTGGTGGTATAGCGAATTAACACCTCGCGTCCATCAATATCAATCTGTAAACCACCTAGACCCTCTACCCTCTGTGCCTGGGGTAAGCGTTGACACCGAAACCACCCATTCCAGCCCTTGCCACTCACAATAAATCCCGGAGTCGCGACTTGTCTAATTAAACCTAGACGCTGATAAAGGCGCTGCCGATTGCCATATTGAGCCTTGGCAAACTCATCCTTCCAACCGATGTAATCCCAATAATCAACATGGAAGGCTAAAGGGAAAAGTGACTTCCATAAACGCTTATCGTGCTTGAACTTACTGATCCATCGTTCAGCTGGAGGGCAACTGCTACAACCTTGTGAAGTGTAAAGCTCAATCAGACTGCCTGGCTCATCTGAGCTGGTAAAACGTAAGTTTCGTTCTTGAGCATTTACCGAGGCCATATAATTCACACTCAACAAAAGACATACCATCAAGCCTGTAAAACGTCGCACTTTAGAACCGTACACGCGGGCAACTCCTATCTCTTATACCTCAATATGAGGGATACGCATATGTAGTTATGACTTCAAAAGAACATGATAGTTCCAACACATTCAAAAAATTGGTACTCACCTACAAATAAAATGAATACAAATTCATATTATTGATTGAATACCGTTATTGCTGCTAGTATGAAAAGTATAGGATGCACAATAAATACGAGGTCGATATGAGTTCAGTAAGCGATTCAGCAAAAACGGTAAAGCAAAAAGCTAGCGATTACCTATCGGTTGGCCAAATTCGCTACCTGAAATCTGCTTCTGACCTAAGGGCTTATCTAATGTTTGCCTTCAACTGGCTACTCATCGCTTTTGCTTTCTTTATCGTTGCTGTTTGGCCAAATATCATTACCGTCATAGTGGCTTTATTCATTCTAGGAGGACGGCAACTCGGTCTTGGTATACTTCTGCATGAATGCTCTCACCGCTCATTCTTTTCCACCCAAAAGCAGAATGACCTGGTTGGCCATTGGTTGGCAGGTATTCCGGTACTTGTGCCTATCGACTTCTACCGTCCTTATCACTTTACTCACCACACTAAAACCGGAACCGACGAAGACCCCGATGTTGGTAACATTGCTCAATACCCGGTTAGCAAAGATAGCTTTAAGCGCAAGATCATTCGTGACTTTCTTGGTTTATCTGGGCTCAAGGCAACATCAGCTTTGTTATTTTATGTACTTCCAGGGCGTGCTGGAAATGCCGTTTCCTTGGGTGTAAACAGCGATAAGATCGGAACAGATGCTGGCTGGAAAATGGGACTTAGAAACTACCTTCACGTCGTCAGTTTCCACCTTATATTTTTTAGTATCTTGGCGGCGAGCGGACATGCCAGCCTCTATGCTTTATGGTGGATTGCCTATATTTTTACTCATCCCTTCATCATTCGAGTTCGTCAAATCGCCGAGCACGGCGCCATGCCAGCACTTGCCTCAGAGGATGTTCGCCACACGACACGTACAACCATCGCCAACTGGTGGGAGCGTTTACTGTTTGCACCGAATTATGTGAACTATCACTGCGAACATCATTTGCTCCCAACCGTTCCCAGCTATCGACTATCTGAAATGCATCGCATTCTTAAGCTACGTGGATTTTATAAGAGTAATGAAGAGGCGTTGGTGGAAAAGGGTTATCCAGAGATTATTCGATTAGCTTCTGCTGGATGAAAAACACTTCGCAGCATAGATGTATGCACAGCCTTCCTCGGCTCGCAAGCGGGCAAGCACAGGGTTAATCCAGCGAGGGATGAAACCCTCTGCCAACGCTGGATTTATCCCAATTTAAACTTTTCGATGTGCTGTTTAAGTTGAGCGGCTAGCTCACCAAGCTGTGCACTGGAATTGGCAAAGTTATGGGAGTCAGTAGCAATTTGTTCTGACAGCTCAGAAATCTCATTAATACTTCGGCTAACGCTTTCTGTCACCTCTGCTTGCTCTGCTGCGCTCGTCGCTATTTGCGCATTCATATCACTGATCGTGTGAGCACTTCGGGTGATTGCTTGCAAGGAATTATCAGCGTCTCGAGCTTTTTCCACGCTGTCTTTAGCCATTTCTTGGCCTAAAGCTATTGACTCAGTTGCACCTTCGGTACCCGCCTGTAGCTGCTGAACCAAGTGCTGAATTTCTTCAGTCGATTTCTGTGTCTGACTCGCCAAGGTACGCACTTCATCTGCAACGACGGCAAAGCCGCGACCACTATCTCCTGCACGAGCCGACTCGATGGAGGCATTCAAGGCTAGTAAGTTTGTTTGATCAGCGATGCCTCGAATAAAATCTAACACGGTACTTATGTTGTGCGTATCCTGTTCAACACGCTGTATGGTCTCGGCTGTATGTTCGACACCTTCAGCTAGCTGATCAATCACCGATACCGCAACATTAACAACTTGGGACCCGGATTCGGCCTCGGAGTTCGCTTCTTTCGCTGCTTCCGCTGCCGAATGCGCGTTATCCGTCACATGAGATACTGCCACACTCATCTGTGTAATCGCTGTCGCAACGCGTTCAGATTGGTCTTTCTGTTGATTAATTCTATCTTGAGTATTAATCGTCAAAGAGCTCAATTACTCTGATGCCTCGCTAATATGATCAACCAGCTCAGTTAACTGCTTAATGATTCCTTCGACTTGATCTAGAAATTTATTGAAGGTTAGTACCATGCCATTTATTTCTATCACGGGTGAGCTGGACTCAACACGGAGCCCCATATCTAAGGTATGACTAATATGGCTGATTTGTCTCGAAGCATCAGAGATCGGTTTGGAGATGTGTCGGCCGATAAGTAAGGCGCAGATCGCAGCTAACACAGTCACTACTAACACTGGCCAGGCCATTTCCTTCAAGATATGACGCTGAATCCCTTCTAGACTAAGCACAGAAAATACTGCCGTAATTTGCGCTCCGTTTTCCACCTCATCCAGAGGCGACCTGCTTAAAAATAAATAGTCTTCTGTATCAATAAATTGCTTATGAGTACTGGCGAGCAGTTCGTCTATAGAAGCTTGCTGCACGCCCCCGATTTCAGCCCTGTACTCATATTCCATTGCACGAGGTGGCTGAGCTTTCGCAAACGCCTAGGCGGGGCTCGCTTTAGACATCCCTTCTATTTTCAAATAAAGCAAACCTGAAGACGCATACAAAGATTGCGCATCTTTATTACGCAGTTTCATTTTGTTGGCACCATTGACACTGCGTGTTGCTAAATTAACGATTGGTTTTAGGCTAGCTTCACTAACCTGAATCAGCTTATCTCTTTCAGCATTGTACATACTGCTGTAGAGCACCCAGCTAAGTGATAACACAATCACTAGAGCGAAACCCATAAACGATAGCAGTAAAATATTGCCTATCTGGAATAGCTTGTTCATATCGTCACTTACCCGTCCTTGATAACTTAGAAACCATTACGGCTATTGCCCACTAGCACATTGGCCTTTGACACAAAACGCTTCATAGCCTGAGTGACAAGTCGAGCATGTCTCTACACTCAAGGGTGAGGCAGGGTCCGCTGCAGTAATGTCCGTTCCATCCTCTTTGAAAACGCTATAAACTGCGTCACCACTTTTGTGGCCAGTAACGAGAAGAATACCTAATTCCTTAAGGTGAAGAATCATCGATGCACCATCGGCCATTTTTCCATCTTTGGTCTTGTAACTCTCCGTCTTACTTGGCTCGACCAATACCGAAACGGCACCAGGGCCTTCTGGCCTAACACCGCAATATGTCTCAACCGTTCCCTGATAAATAGGCGGTAAACTGCTTACATCTGCGTCACAGCCTGGTAGAGCACCGATACTGGTCAAGGGGGTAGAAACCGATGTCCAGGAACGCCAGTCGGCCGGATAAGGTGCATCGCCACCAGCAAAACCCTGGGAAGAAAACAGCATCAATATGGTAACAAATAGGGCAATTCTTTTTAGCATTATTATCATTCTCCAAATAGAGCTGTTAACCCGATTTTATATATATAGTTCTTCACTCGATACTATATATAGTCGCTAAACCCCGTTTTGACAAAACCAGACAAGCTGCTGTTTCACTTAATTAAAGGCTTTTATTGCGCTCAGGATCTTATAAAATGACGCAAGCCTGTCATTCTGGAGCCCTGTCTTTGTTACCCATTTCCCAGTTTTTTCCTCAAGTGATTGCTCAACTGAGCGAACATAAGGCATTAGTACTTCAAGCCGAACCCGGTGCGGGAAAATCAACCGCTTTACCTTTGGCCTTACTCAAGGACTTGGCACTTCAAGGGAAAAAGATTCTTTTACTGGAGCCTCGCCGTGTAGCCGTTAAGGCCATTGCTTACTACCTCGCGAAACAGCTTGGGGAGAAAGTCGGTGAACGCATAGGTTATCAGATCAAGAATGATCGAAATGTGTCGCAAAACACCGTTCTCGAAGTCGTTACTGAAGGTATTCTCACCCGACGATTACAGCAGGACCCGGAGCTATCTGATATTGGCCTGGTGATCTTCGATGAGTTTCACGAACGTTCAATTCATAGTGACTTATCACTAATGCTTTGTCTCGAAGTTCAACAAGCGCTTAGAGATGATTTGATGCTCCTGGTCATGTCTGCGACCATCGATACACAAATGCTCTCACACTATATGAACGCAGCCCCCATCGTAGAATGCCCGGGGCGAACATTCCCGGTAGCTACTGACTATCAAGCCGCCAATAGTCCTAATGAATACCTCGATAAGCAAGTTCTCAGAGCCATCCGAAGCGCGCTTCAAGATGATGCACACGGCGATATTCTGGTCTTCCTCCCCGGCCAAGGTGAAATTAAGCGCTGCCTAGCCAGTGCGCAAGAACGTTATTCCGACAATGACCTGCTACTTCTGCCACTCTATGGCGGGCTAAGCCTTCAGAAACAGGAGCAGGCTCTGCAGAAAGACGAGCAAGGCCGAAGAAAGATTATTTTCGCCACTAATATCGCCGAAACCAGCTTGACCATCGAAGGGATTCGCTGCGTCATTGACAGTGGCCTTGAACGTCAAATGCGTTATGACGCTGGCTCCGGTATGAGTCGTCTGGAAACCAAGTACATATCCAAAGCATCGGCCGAACAGCGTCAGGGCCGTGCAGGCAGAACCCAGGCTGGCCACTGTATTCGCTTATGGAGCGAGAGCAAACAACAGTCTCTGAGTGACTTTCAAAGCGAAGAAATCTGCATAAGTGACTTAACTCAGCTCGGCTTAGAATTATGCCTTTGGGGAAATAACAACTACCAGAGCATCCCCTGGCTCACGGCGCCTCCGGAAGCGCATTACAATGCCGCGATGCAAGTACTCAAAGACCTCGGTTTGCTGGATCAACAAGCTCAGGTCACCCGACTGGGCAAGCTCGCGGCAAAGCTACCTGTTAGCCCGCGCCTTGCAAGTATGTTGTTAAGCACCGACAAGCCCGAAGATCAGCGTGTCGCTTGCAACTTAGCCGCTCTGCTTTCTGAACAAGATATCTTTCTCCATAATAGAGATACCGACATATCCAGACGTCTCAACGCGCTGTCGGATTTTGGCCGAGACAAAGCACAGTCCCTTAAAGACTACGCCTTCCATCGTTCACGAGTCGAGCAAGCCTTCTCAAGCACTCAGTCGCTGCAAAAGCAATTAGCAAAATTAGCCGCTTCGAAAGCAGATATTGAGCCGACTATCTACCCTGCAGACCTTGGCAAACTCTTACTCATCGCCTTCCCTGAGCGACTGGCCAAACAGCGCCAAGCAGGAGACGGCAAATATTTGATGGCGAACGGTAAAGGCGCTTACCTCAACGAAGACGATTCACTCTTTGATGAGCCTTGGTTAGTCATTGCTGACTGCGATGCACAGAAGAAAGAGGGCCGGATTTATAGCGCGGCAGCCATTGACAAAGCCTCAGCTCTCGAAGTCTTGTCCGAGCATATCAACGAAGAAGAACGTTTCGAGATCAACCCTAAAACGCAGAAAATAACGGGCTCTATGCAAACCCGTATTGGCGCGATTACCATAGATAGCCAAGTCATCAGCAATATTCCAAACGATGCCTTCACCCAATGCCTGGCTCAGCTGGTCAAGAAACAAGGCTTAAGCGTTTTAAACTGGACGCAGCAATGCGATGACTGGCTGGCCCGAGCAAGCTGGCTAGGACAACACCTTGAAAACTTCCCAAGCTTGTCAAAACAAAGCTTAATCGACGATATCGAGACTTGGCTGCTACCCTATTTATCTAGCGTCAGCAGTATGAACGCACTTAAAAAAGTAAACATTCTTGAGCTAGTGAAAAGCTGCCTGGACTGGAATGATCAGCAGCGCATCGAAAGCGAAGCCCCAACGCATTACCAAACACCAAGTCAGAAACGTGTTCCAATTCGCTACGACAGTGACCAAGGCCCAACAGTTTCAGTTGTGCTTCAAGAGGTGTTTGGCGAGCTAAGCTCTCCGACCCTGGCTGAAGGTCGCGTTCCCTTACGTTTTGAATTGCTGTCACCGGCCAGGAGGCCTATCCAGACCACCAGTGATCTCGCTAACTTTTGGAACAGCTCTTACTTTGAAGTCGCTAAGGGTATGAAGGGCCGCTACCCCAAACACAGATGGCCAGATAAGCCATTAGAAGAAAAAGCCGGACGTTCGATAAAGCGAAAGTGAAGCCCAAAACCTGTGCAGATCCATCCGAGGCTCGCAAGGGGGATGAAACCCTCTGCCTATGGGCATCATATATCCAATTTATGGCGTGCGAATCACCAGTAAACGTTGTTCAGTCATGTCTTCGATTGCATACTTAATACCTTCACGACCCAGGCCGCTGTCTTTCACTCCGCCATAAGGCATATGGTCAACACGCCAGGACGGTACATCGCCGATTATGACGCCTCCAACCTCGAGGATATCCCATGCTTTATTCGCCTTGTATAAGTCCCGTGTAAATATCCCTGCCTGCAGACCGAACTTGCTATCGTTAACTTCTTCCAGCACCGCGTCGAAGTCATTAAAACGTTCAAGAATCGCTACTGGCCCAAAGGCCTCTTCTTCTCGGAGCTTTTGTCCTTTCCCAACACTTTCTAGTAAGGAGGCTTGCATCATGACACCTTCCCTTTTGCCACCGCATAAAAGCTTTGCGCCAGCTTCTACTGCCTCGTCAATCCAGTCTTGCAGGCGTTTAGCTTCGCCTTCCGAAATCATGGGGCCAATAAAGGTTGAAGGATCTTTCGGGTCACCCATTTTCAGTGCTCGCGTAGCGTTTAGTAATTTATCTTTAAATAGCGGATAAATTTCTTCATGGACGTAAACCCGCTGCACACCGATGCAACTTTGCCCCGATTGGTAGAACGCACCAAAAACGATTCGCGCTACGGCGTCGTCGATGTCAGCATCCTGGTCCACGACACAAGCAGCATTTCCCCCTAATTCGAGGACGACTTTCTTTTTGCCTGCTTTAGTTTTCAAGGCCCAGCCCACATCTGGTGAGCCGGTAAAGCTTAGTAACTTCAAACGTTCATCTTCTGTAAATAATCCGGCACCTTCCCGATGGCAAGGTAAGACAGAAAATGCGCCTTCAGGTAGATTCGTTTCTGCAAGCACCTCGGCAATTAACAAAGCACCCACAGGGGTTAAACTGGCTGGTTTGAGTATGAATGGGCATCCCGCTGCAATCGCGGGTGCAATTTTATGGGCGGCTAAGTTCAAAGGGAAATTAAAAGGGCTGATAAACGAGCAAGGGCCAATCGGTACTCGCTTACTCATGCCTGAATAACCCTTGGCGCGAGCGCTAATATCCATGGGAATAACTTCACCGGCGATGCGAGTGGACTCTTCTGCCGCAATACGAAAGGTATCAATTAAACGCGTCACTTCACCCTGCGCATCCCTGATGGGTTTGCCTGCTTCGATACAAAGCGCTTCGGCTAATTCATCAAAACGTTCAGTAAAGCGTTTAACGCAATGATCCAATACAGCCTGGCGCTCAAATGCCGCCAAACTTGCCATGGGTTTTGTTGCTGCCTGAGCGGCTGCTATGGCTTGATCAATCGCCTGTTTCTCTGCCAATGCAACTGAACAAGCCAATTCACCACTGTACTTGTCATAGACCTTCAAGTCCTGATTGGCAAAAACGGCTTTATTCGAAAGATAGTAAGGATAATTTTCGTTCAGCATAAGACAGAGCTTCCTGGATATCGAAACAAGTTATTTGCTTTACGATAACAAGGCTACCCATAATATTGAACTGCTTTTTCTTTTGGCTTGCAGGGTACAAAACCAATATATACCGACCGTAGGCAGAGACTTCCGCCCCTCGCTGGAATCTGCCACGTGCTAGCCCGCCCGCAAGCCGTGAAAGTCTCTGCCTACAACTTAGGAAGCTATTCTCTCTAAATGCGCCGGTACATACTTATGATAAGGCGTTTTAGTAAACGGATCACAGTGGGAACCTGCTGTTAAAAAGTTTATAGCAGGGCCATTAGGCTCGCCATCTTTGTAGCGCATACCATAACCGTGAGGCAAGGTAACCATACCCTGACGAACACCCTCGTCGATTTCGACACTCACTTCGAGCTGGCCTTGCGCGGTTTTACAAAGCAGCTTATCCCCTTTGCCAACACCTAGTGATTCTGCATCGTCAGGGTGAATACGTAAAGCGCCGTCTTTATCAACTTTACGCCATGCTGGATTTCTAAAAATTTGGTTTGAATTATAGGCGCGCCTTTCCCCAGCCATCAGAATAAAGGGATAGCCATCATCGAATTTCAAACCATTGTTCAGACCTCTTAATTCCGAGAACACTTCATCAATTTCCAGGTGAATGCGGCCATCTTTATTACGAATAAACTTCCACATTTCATCAAAGGTATGTTTACTAATTATCGACCCAGAGCGACTATTGAATATCTGCCGAAATAGATTAACGCCTAAGGTGAATTGATTACCTTTTACACCTGCGCGCCTCACGGCAGCCTCGTGTTTTCTAGCATAGTCCATCGCTAAAGGAAGAATTAGCGCAGCAGATGCGGCATCCTCCGGTAAGGCTGCGCCAAAAGTACGATACAAAATTGAAGGCGCGTAGGGGGCCCAATCCTTGTTCAATTTAAAAGTCGCCATCAAGGCAGCGAAGAAGCCCTGATGAGCACTAATCTCAGGTTCGTATTTAGCGATGCGTTCCAATACAGGGAAATTCTCTGGAATCTTACCCATTTTCGCTAACAAGCGCGCATAGATTTCAGGCTCAGGTAAGGTACCCGGTAAAGGCTCAAACATCGGTGCACGCAAATGAAAGAAGTTCTCAGGAAACTCCGCGTTAAAACCTGTCGCTTCCCACTTCTCGAACTGAGAGGCAGCTGGCAGAACGTAGTGCGCCAAGCGAGCCGTTTCAGTCATCGCTACATCAACAACAACCAACAAATCTAACTTAGAAAAAGCGCGTTCATAGGCACTAGAGTCAGCGTAACTGCGAGCGGGGTTGCTACTATCCACCCAAATCGCTCGTAAACGATCTTCGCCCTCATGTTCAATTTCATCAGGCAATATGTTTGGTGGATACATTCCCGAAATCGGCATCATTTTATGATGAGCCGTGAGCTTGTACTCGCGGCGACGCTCGTCCGAATTACCTAATAAGGGAACAAATAAAGTGTGCAGATTATTGCCGCCAGTTTTCCCGAAATTGCCGGTCACCATATACAGCATTTTTTCCAAATATGCCGTCAAGGTGGAATGCAGTGACTGCTGCAGACCCAAGTCAATTCTTACGCATCCCGCTTTAGCATTAGCAAAGTCTCGTGCAACTTGCTGCGTCATCTCAAGGGATACATCGGCTTTTTCTACATACTCTTCAATAGGAATATCTAATAGTTCAGCTTCGAGCTTATTAAAGCCAGTGCAGTGATTCTCGAGGAAGGCTTTATCATGCAGGCCCTCTTTTACGATAATCGCCAAGATCGCAGACATCAGATAAGCATCAGTACCTGGCTTTAACTGAAAATGTATATCGGCTTGCTTCGCTGTTTCAGACCTTCTAGGGTCAAAAACCACCATCGTACGGTCCGGGTCTTTCTTAATTTCTTTAAGCGTATCGCGCGCATTGGGTATACCGTGTGACTGAAATGGGTTACAGCCAATAAATAGTACGTAGTCAGAATGCTCTACGTCCTCAGTACAATGAACACGCTGATCACCAAACAGTCGACCATTCACCCAAAAATCCATGGTCTTTTCCTGAGCCAAAGCTGTATAGGTATAGCGACTCCCACCCATGGCATAACGCAGTTGTGAAGCATACGCACCGCCAAGATGATTACCTTGACCACCACCACCTACAATCGCGAAAGAGTCGGGGCCAAACTGATCACGCGTTACATTCATTTTTTCAGCGATTTCATCTAAGGCCTGATCCCAGCTAACCTTCTGAAAGCTCCCATCTGGCATCCTTTTTAAAGGATGTGTCAAACGATCATCGTGATTTTGATAATGCTCTAATCTTGCCGCTTTCTGGCAAATATAGCCCTTAGTCATAGGGTGTTGAGGATCACCTTTGATCTTAATTAATTTGCCGTCCTGGGTGGTAACATCCAAGCCACAGTTTCGTGAACATAATATACAAGCGGTTTTATGCAGCTCTGTATTCTCACTATCAACGTTTGTCATGATCGCTCTCTTGCTTTTTAAAAGCTGTAATTATTGAGATATAGACTAGCTTAATCTTTGTAATACACCATCTGGCTACTTGTCGCCACCAAGGTACCATCAGGGCTCCATAGCTCAGCCCTTTGCTCAAAATAACCATTAGTAAATTTGGTAGCGCTAGCGCGACCAAGCAGATGAGTCGCCTCCAAGCCCAACAATTCATCTTCAGTTATATGGAAATTAATCGTTAAACTAACCGTTCCCATTGGGACGATCTTATGTCTTCGAACAAAAATTCGTGGAAAGAACGAGTCAGAGATTGCTGTTACTGAGGCATAGTCCAGCTTTCTTGCTGGCTTGTCAGAAATCCACAAGAGGCTCTCGGAGGGGTTTGCTTGTTTACCCTTAACTAGCGGCTGAAAAGGAGCACCATAAACAAAGCGCATATCGTATTGGTCTACCCAGCTCGGCATGCCCGGAAATTTTGGTAGTGAATCCACCACTTCAAAATCTGGTGCATAAGGCATCCTTACTTCATCATTAGACCAAGTCTCATTTCGCTTAGCAAAAACACAACTAGCAGAACACTGCATTACATCGCCTTGCAAAAAATCTACACGCCAATGCTGGTTGGAACGGTTAGTTCTTAATAGAGCAGGTTTGACCACCAACTCATCATCTTCAATCGGCCCCATATAATTAATAGTAAGCGATACCGGCATGCCTTCTCTTTCTGGGTGACCTAACACTGCTTGAAGGATCGTAGCCGCCGTCACACCACCGAAAGGGCCTACCATATTTTGATAGTCTGCACTGACTTGCCCAACCAGGCAATTGGGGTCCCCTTTCAGGTTAACTGCACCATCAAATGCATGCTCTTGCTGTTCTAGTGTCTTTGCCACATTAGATGCACTCATACCGAAACCTCCAAAAAATCGCACAAATTAGTTTATATGCTAAGTAAATTAATCTAACCTTTTACCACTGGCAATTCAGTATATTTGAACTTAGGATAACTTCAGCTTATCTATTAAGGTGTTCCATGCAACAAAAAGCTCCCCCAATTCAGTGGCTACCTGTATTTGAAGCCGCGGCCAGAAATTTAAACTTTAAGAAAGCAGCGGTGGAACTCTGTGTTTCACCGCCTGCCGTCAGTCAGCAAATCAAAGTATTGGAAGAATATCTTGGTTTAACGTTGTTTGACCGAAGCTCTCGCAAACTACGACTCACCTCAGCCGGAGAGTTTTACTACCAGACAACAAGAGATATTATTAAGCGCCACAATACTTCCTATCGAGAATTCGAACGAAAATTTTGCCACCCAACGCTTCAAATCAGCTCACCCATTTTCATCGCTCAAGAACTACTGATTCCAAATTACGCACGCTTCAAAGACTATGCTCCAGAGGTAGAGCTACGCATCACGACAGGCAATGAATACGTTAATTTTGACGATGAACCTGCAGACGCGGCATTACGTTTCGGAAAGGGGGACTGGCCAGAATTAGCAACACGCTTTGTCAGTGGTGTTGACGTAAAACTTCTATGTAGCGAGGACTACCTGACCCAACATGGTCTTTCCCGTGACCAATTAATGTCAAAGGAGGAGATCGAAAATCAGGTTGTCATATCGCTATATGATGATCTTCGGGATTGGCGCGGCTCATTTGGAGATTTTAACCCAAAGCAAAAAATTGTTTGCGACTCTTATTTCTCCGCCATTCGGTCTGCTGAAGAAGGCTTAGGAGTCGTCGTTGGATTACTCCCTATGGTCAATCAAAGGATCAGAGATGGAAAGCTACTTCCCTTATCAACCATGCCGTTGACAACCCAGTATGCATATTGGCTCGTTGCCCCTAAAGCCATGGCAGAAACAGATAATTTCAACTCGCTTTACCGCTGGATACAAGCGCTATTCAGAACACTTAAGTAATTTGTTGAAAAAATAAAAAACAAACAAACGCTTGCATTTAAATTTAGTTTATATGTAAAGTAATATACATCACATATGAACT
>NZ_LWGJ01001165.1:0-3309 GCF_001635845.1 Oleiphilus sp. HI0132
TCTCGCCAGGAATACAAGGTGGATAGGTTTATGTTTTCCTGGGCTGAAAACGTTCTTAATGATAACCCACTTTCAAGCCACTTCTTAACAATGGCTTCTTTAAACTCTTTTGAATAATGCTTCACTCATATTCTCTTACCGCCTCCTATTCAATTATTAAAAATTAACAGAGGCGACAACTATCCTGACACAGGGGGTTATATTACACTCTGATCGCGGTGTTCAGTATCGCGCACAAGGTTATGTCGACTTTGTCGCGAATAGTCAGCTTAAGCAGAGTATGAGTCGTAAAGGAAACTGTTGGGATAATGCACCGATGGAATCTTTCTTTAGTCGACTAAAAGTTGAATTGATTTATGCAAAGAATTACCAGTCGATGGATGAAGCAAGAACAGGTATATTTACCTACATTGAAGTCTTTTATAATCGAAAGAGAAGACACTCAGCTATAGGGAATATAAGTCCTGTTGAATTTGAAAATCGAACTGCGTTAGTTGCGTAGTTATAACTGTCCACTTTTCGTGGGGCACACCAAACTAAAAGGTACGTTTGATATCCCTGTAGAAGTTTTCGTGTGAACCTAATGCCATCAACTCAAGGGTAAGTACACCTTCGTCATAGCTATAGCCAAGTAACGTAAGTTGCTTAATCATCTTAAATTTATAAACTCTAAGAAACGCAAGATCACCTCGTTTCTGCTCACCTAAAAGTGGGTCTTTAACAAGCTCTTTTACAGCATTATCCAAGTCTTTCTTCTGGTTAGGTTTTAATTTCTTTACTGCTTTTTTAAAAGTTGGCGTTTGTAAAATATTCTCAACTTTAGCCAAAGTCGTAGCGCTCCAACTTACCTGCTTCTTTTTCTGCTTGGGCAATAATGGCTTGCTTTACAAACTCATATGGCAAATCAGGGTTATCTTCCATCATTTCACCAATTTTTGCCCAATGTTCAATCTGCTTTGGTGGCGTCCTATTGTAAGCCTTAGCCATAATGGTGGCTTTTTCAATAAGATCTTGGTCTAATCTTACGCTATTAGTTGCCATAGTTAATGCTCCTGTAACAATCTGCATTAATTGTGGCATATTGCTACAAATAAATAAAGTTATAACCAACGGCTCAAACGGACTCCGTAACAGTCGCACCTTTTTTGTTCCAAAAAAGTCGCCACAGTTACTACGCCGTTTAGCCGGGCGTTGGTATGACTCCCCACGTCAAGCAAACTGCACAAATTCCTGCCGATAGCACGGCCAGAGTTTTTTCTTTTTTAGTCAACTTCTTTTGTTTAAGAAGCATTAGCGCATCAGATGAAGCAGATAATTTCGACGGTTATCATGCTGGTATTCGTGGGTTGCTCTTTTTTTAAAGAACCTATCCGACCTTACTTTTTACGTCGTGGTGTCTGTCTTCAGTCTATGCTCGTGGATCAATGCGATGAAGCTACATTGCCTACCTAACGCCGTCGGTGATTACACCACACTCGTTGCTTGACCCAATGCGCTAACGCTAAACTCATTAAGCTGGTACTCTTGATAAACGTGTTTTTGGGTCGACCTTAAGTAAAATGACTTCTCGTGATATCGACCAGATAAAGGCAATCATTTCACGGGCTATTGCGGTCACGACCACATTGCAATTTTGACCGCGCTTCATAAGCCTCTGATATCGTTTTCACAGCCTTAGTTGCGCTTGCCATGCTTGATCGATAATCTCCTTAGGTAGACCTTCCTGTCTTACCTGCATTTCTTTGGATATTCGTGCGCTATACCGATAGCTGTGCGCTCCCTCAATCAACAGTTTCTGACGCGTCCATTACCGCACTTTGTAATGCTGCCAAGTTTTCGTTTATCGCGACTAGAATGCTCACTCGGGGTGAGCCCGACATAGCTCATTAGCTTTCTAGGCGTATCAAATCGGCTTAGATCACCAAGCTCACACACTACGCCTGTTGCGATGAGGAGGCGTATTCCACGCATCGCTTGTATTGCTTTAACGACAGGATAGTAGCGCCACTTCTTGACTTGATGAGTGAGCTCGTTGTCGAGTCGTTTTAATCGCTTAGTGCGCTCATCAATAGTCTGAATCATTTCTTGTAAAACGATTTGCTGGCAAGGGTGCGGAAGCACCATTTCGGTTAGCCATCGCATATGTTTTAACGACCAGTTAGCGGTACCTGTATAACGTATATTATTCCTAAGCAGCATCGATTTAAGTTGATGCTTCGCATCGTTTAAATCTCGCATGGCTGCTTCTCGTGCGCGAGATAAGTCACGCACCGCTTCATCTTCGGGTTCAGGTACGTAGATTGGGTCAAGGTCATTGTTCTTCAGTAGTCGAGCGAGTTTCTGAGCGTCTCGTTTATCTGTCTTCACTCGCTCACCAGGTTTCTTGGGGATGAGAGATGGCGCGACTAAGAAACAGCAGTGACCAAGGCTGGTGAGAAGTCGATAAATCCAATAACCACAAGGGCCTGCTTCATAGACAAAGTGAAGTGTCGCATGCGGGTATTTCGATTGTAATTGTCGAGCAAGTTTTACAAAGCCTGCTTTGGTGGACTGAATGCGGCCTAGGTCGATAACTTCTGAGGTACGGTAATCAAGGGTATAAGCGACTTGAGTTTGTTCTTTGTGAGTATCTAAACCAATAAATAGTATGTTATCTTTTTGCATGGTGCTGGCCTCTAATTTATAGCGTAACAACTATAATATGGCTCGGCCTTTGCTAACCCACGAATTGGAGGTCAGCACTCTTTAGTGGGGAGTCATTATGTCTAAATGCAATAAGGGAAGTCGGCAATTGAGTAAAGAACTTTGAGCATTGTTGTTGTATTAGTTGTTTTAATTCTAATCGGGTTATTAGTTAGTCGTATCTTTACGAATCATAGAAACAAAGCTAATACCATTTGCTCTAATTGTGGTCATAACTTTGAGAGTACAACTGGAAAGTTAATTAAAGTATTAAGAGGCCCATCTCCTCTTTAAAATTAAACGAATGAATAAGGAAGTTCAATGAAAGCAAAAGTAGCAGTATTTGGATCATTAAGGTTTCCTCCAGATAATACCGAAAAAGTATTACCACACTTAAATGCTTTAGTTCGTAGCACTCACGAAAATGATGGATGCATTGCGTACGATGTTGCGGAAGATCCATTCGATAAGGGCTTAATTCGTTTTTCAGAGTTGTGGCCGAATCGTGAGAGCTTAAATGATCACCTAAGTGCGCCGCACATTAAACCATGGCGAGAGCAGGCTAAAAAATATGGGTTATCTGAGCGCGTATTTAATTCGTGTGATTTGTTATCAGACTCTGTTGCG
>NZ_LWGJ01001166.1:0-2165 GCF_001635845.1 Oleiphilus sp. HI0132
CAGGAATAAGATTAAGCGCGAACAAGAATTAAATAAATTGAATTAAATAAAAGGTGATGTTCAAAAAAACTGAACATTGATCTAAACTCATCACTATTATTGTGAGAAGAGAGCAAGACCATGATTTCACTCAAGCAAATTCACTATGCTTTGGCTGTCGAGAAAACGCTGCACTTCAAGAAAGCTGCTGAAGCCTGTTCAGTATCTCAGTCAGCACTGAGCACCGCCTTAAGTGAATTAGAAAAGCAGTTGGATATTCAAATATTCGAACGAGACAATAAGAAGGTACTGATTACCCCCACCGGAAAGATGTTTCTGCAACGGGCACAAAGTATCAAACTGGAAGTCGACAGCCTTTATCAACTATCGCAAAACCAGAAAGCGCCTTTAAATCATCCGATGACGGTTGGTGTCATTCCAACAGTCGGGCCTTACTTACTTCCCAAAGTCTTACCTGCACTTCGCCAACAATACCCTGACTTCAAACTGACAATTATCGAAGAGCAGTCTCATGTCCTGGTAGACATGATCCGCAAAGGCGAGATTGATACCGCAATTCTGGCGCTACCCTATCCACATGACGGACTGTTAGCCTTTGAGTTCTTTCAAGAAGACTTTTACTGGCTGACGCGCAATGATGCAGAGCAATCAGGTTTAGATGAAATCACCAGTACCGAAATAGATCAGTCAAAACTAATGCTACTCAAGGACGGTCACTGCCTTAAAGATCATGCCCTAGCAGCATGTAAGCTAAGTAATAATGAACAAAGTGAAACACTAGGCGCGACCAGCCTCAACACTTTGATTCAAATGGTGGCCGGTCGTATGGGTAGTACTCTCGTTCCCGAGATGGCCTTAAAGCAGATAGATAGCCAAAGCGATGACCTCAAAGCAATTCACTTGAATGAACCAGGACCTCATCGCAGAATCGCTTTTTTAAGTCGCCCCAACTATATCGGCGTCAAGAACATTGAGTGCTTAATGGAAGTGTTTGCTGAAGAACTTCGTTAAGAAAAAGTGATCATCTACTTCTATTTTTTGAACTATACAAATTGCACATGACTTGCGAAGCTAACAATGCAAACAATCAATAGGAGAAAGTCGAATGAAAAAGATTATCGAGACAATTAGCCCAAAAGCATCAAAGCATAGTAATGACAAGCCTTCTGCATGTAAGTCCTGCAACTACAGCAATGACTACTACCAGGACAGGGTTTGTCGCTAAACCCATCTAACTGTAGGCAAAGCCTTCCACAGCTCGCATGAGGAGTAGCATGGGGCAGAGTCTGCGAGGGGCGGAACCCTCTGCCTACGCGGGCACTAGGTAAACCGACTTCTGTAGGCAGAGCCTTCCATGGCTCGCAAGCGGGCTAGTACGGGGTTGATCCAGCGAAGGCTGGAACCCTCTGCCTACGGCAATCGTTATTTGTTAGATATAAGAAATACTATATTCATTCTCCTTCGAATAGTTCAAAATAAGCCTAAACTCGCTCCCCTAAGCACCAGGTACCATGTCACAAGCATCATATAAAATGCCAGGATCAAAACCTAAGATTGGTCTAAGCGCCTGCCTTGCAGGATTTGAAGTACGTTATGACGGAAAGCATAAACGCTCATCATTGTGCTTAGACGAATTGAGCAAACACTTCTCTTTTGAAACATTCTGCCCTGAAGCCGCTGCCGGTTTTGGTATACCCCGCCCCAAAATGCGACTTACCGGCAACCCTTCCAGGCCAACGCTACGGTATAACGATGACACTGACTTAACAGGCATAAACTTAGGCCCTCAATTACTTGAAGGCTGCAAAGAGGCCCTTGATAGCTTTGGGTCTTTAGATGGCTTTGTTCTGATGAAAAACTCACCCAGCTGCGGAGTCAGAAACGTCAAAATATTTCAGAGTGACAGCACTATTCACCAACAAGGCGGTATGGGCCTATTCGCGGCAGCCTTGAAGGAAAGGTTCCCTTTATTGCCGATCGAAGAAGAAGTGAATTTGCACGACGAAAGTCAGTATATGGAGTTTGTTAAGCGAGTTCATGCTCACTTTAAATCGCGGAAATGACAAGTATCAGGCGTAACCTATCTTAAGCAAGGGCCACTCGCGCTCAAGGTTATCCTCAGCCCTAATCTCCAATCATTGGCTTATAAAATTACATCTACTGCC
>NZ_LWGJ01001167.1:0-1325 GCF_001635845.1 Oleiphilus sp. HI0132
AGATTTTGTGAACCGGGTTTTTCGCTATTAAATGAAATGCGAATAGTGCTGAGTAATAGTAAAGCCGCTGACATAGTCTTTGCACTAGGTTTCCACTGATCGGAGCAAAGTCCGCAACCATTAGGCTGCCACCCGGTTTAAGCTGCAAGCTTAGATGATTTAGCATTTCGATCATCAATGGGTGAGCGAAGACATTCAAAAAGTAATTCGCTACCACATAGTCATAATAGCTGTCCTTAAGGTGCTTAAATGCATCACCCAGGACAAGCACGACNCGATCGTTCAAGCTTAATCTCTCTAGCTTACATTCAATACGCTTTAGCATTTTAGGTGAAAGTTCAACGACAGTAATCTCGGCACCTTTTTGCGCAGCAAGTACCACATCTTCACCGCTTCCCGCCCCCACAAACAGTAATTTATCACCGGGCTTTATGTCACGCAGCTGCCAACGCTTACTCGCAATGATCTTACCACCACTATATAAATGCGCGGCCTTTTCGTAGAACCTAGCCGTTCTGTCATAACGACCTCTCACAAAAGAATTATCTTCAGACATCACTAAAAAACCTGTATTGCTTTTAAGGTAGCAATGGTTGCTTTAGGCAACGAGATCCCCGGAGGAATACATTGGAACCAGTGTTCACTCTGTGCTCGATATCGAGTTTTATGGTAAGCAAGTGCTTGAAACGCATATAGAAAACTTCCATAGCGATACATTAATTGTTGCAAGTAGCGTAATGAAGCAATCTCATGTGGAAAGCTCTGAAGCTCGTGCAAGGGTGCTAAGCCCAGTGACAAACGAGCAACACCTTCTTTCTGAAAAACCTTCATTGCTTCAAGGATTGTATAATCTAGAAAGCCATTCGGTTTTATCCCAGGGCAAGCGCGAATGATATTAGCTGTATAACCTATGATCTTATCATCCTGAAAATAGGGATCAAAAAACACATATCCAACGAGCTCTCCTTTTAGGTAACAGAAAAACTTCCTGACTCCCCAAGCATCTCTATACTCTGGCGGCCGAGTAATGAGCCTAAGTTCACGCTTAGTCACCGCCTTGGTTTGTCGCCAGCGCTCGGAAATATCCCGAACTCTATCTTCATTCACCTCAGACCAAGCCTGTTCTTTAACAACAAAGCCCCTACGTCCAAAGTTAGATGCCCAGCGCAGATACTTTTTCTCTTTCCCTTTGACATCAAAACTGTTGAGTGAGAGCGAATACTCAACCCCCATATCGTTACATCGATAACCCCGATCTATCAAAGCACTCGCACAATCAGCATCAACTGCCATGAAAATACTTGGTCGCTTCGTTGACGCTTCTA
>NZ_LWGJ01001168.1:0-3635 GCF_001635845.1 Oleiphilus sp. HI0132
CGTTTTTGAGGTTTATATGAACATTAGCAGTGAAAAAAAGGAACTTTTCTATGATTTAGCTATTGTTGGGGGTGGCATTAACGGGGCTGGTATTGCTGCCGATGCCGCTGGCCGAGGCTTAAAAGTGTTCTTATGTGAACAAAATGACTTGGCTTCAGGTACATCTTCCAGCAGTAGCAAGCTAATACATGGTGGACTAAGGTACCTCGAACACTACGAGTTCAGACTAGTTAAAGAAGCGCTGGCAGAAAGAGAAGTACTGCTTAATAAAGCACCTCACCTTGTCTCACCCCTGAAGTTCGTCATGCCTCACCGCCCTCACCTTCGCCCTGCATGGATGATCCGCTGTGGCTTGTTTATGTATGACCACTTGAGCAAACGAAATACCTTGCCCAAAGCACGGAAGGTGAAATTTGATGGTCATGCACCTTTTACAAACTCGATCACCAAAGGCTTTCAATATCATGACTGCTGGGTCGATGATTCACGTTTGGTAGTTATGAATGCGATAGATGCCCATAATCGTGGTGCAAGCATTGAAGTTCAATCACAGTGCCATAACTTGAGCTTCGACAAAGATCTTGGTCGTTGGCGCCTAAGTATCTTCAACAAGATCGAACAGCGCAGCTACGATATTCTCGCAAGCAATATCGTTAATGCCTCAGGCCCCTGGTTAAACAGCTTTCTTGATTCAGCGGCAGAAGATATTAAACCGGCTCGAAATATTCGACTGATTAAAGGCAGCCATATTATCGTTCCCCGCTTTGAAGAACTGGATGAAGCTTACATTCTACAGAACGAAGACAAGCGTGTGGTATTTGTACTTCCCTATCTTGATCACTTTTCAATAATCGGAACCACCGATAAAGAATACCAAGGAAAGCCAGAAGACGTAGCAATTGAAGACTGGGAAGTTGATTACCTGATTAAGGTATACAATCAACATTTCAAACGTTCGATTTCTCGTGAAGATATCCAGTCTACCTATTCTGGCGTCCGTCCACTGTGTGATGATGAATCAAACGACCCCTCAGCAATCACCCGTGATTACACGCTAGAACTCCATCAGGAAAGTGAAAGCAACGCCCTGCTTTCAATCTATGGCGGCAAAATCACCACTTACAGAAAGCTTTCAGAAGCGGTTCTAAACAAGCTGTCGCCATTTATTAAGGAGCTTGGTAAACCTTGGACTGCAGATGAACCGATGCCCGGAGTTCAGTTCGTTGGTCAAACAAGAGAGCAGATAGAACAAGCTATTAAAAAGAAAGCGCCATGGCTAACTCATACTCTCGTACAACGCTACCTCAAATCATATGGCACCCTTTGCTTTAGCTTTCTAGCGAACAAACAAGGCATGAGCGATATGGGAGAATACTTTGGTGCCGACTTATTCTCTGCAGAAGTCGACTACCTGATTGAACACGAATGGGCACGCTCAGCTGAAGATATTCTCTGGCGCCGCAGCAAACTCGGTTTGTTTTTGAATGAAGAGGAAATTTCGAAGCTTAAACTGTATTTTGAGGGGCGTTTTTCTGGGCTCGCATCAAAAAAGCCAGCCAAAGCGGCGACTGAAGTCGCTGCTTAGGCATTCACCCTAAGCTCGTGGTAGAGGCATCAATGCTTCGATTGCGGGCTATGATCATTAGCGAGGGGCGGAACCCTCTGCTTACGAGCGGGGGTTAGTATCGTATTTCTGGGATAGCGACCATACTTGTAGGCAGAGGCCTCCGTGCCTCGCTGGCGGGTTAGCACGAGTTCGATCATTAGCGAATGGGCGGAACCCTCTGCCTATGGATAGCAAATAAATTTGGGCTAGCCTGGGAATAACTCTATTGGATAGCTAATCGTTGCCTGATCGACACCTGACTTCTGTCCGAAGTTGACTAAGCGCAGACGCTTACAAATTTTGCTTTCCAGTCTTGGCTCATTCAGTGTTGACTCTACTGCCGAACAGCTAGAGACCTGACCACTTGGCTCAACGACTAGCTGTGCAGTAAAGGCTCCTTGCAGTGAAGGCTTCTTACGCAGTGCGCGATTATAAATACTGTTAATCGCAGATTTATTGGCGTCCATGGTGCGACGAATATCTTCACGAGTACGCTGAGCAACCATGCGCTTCGCATCCAGTTCTGCCAGTTCAAGCGCGGTTTGAATTTCTTCAGCTTTTTCTACTTCCGTCATCTCTCTTGAGGCCAATTCCATTCTCTGTGTTTCTTGCGTCAACTTGGTTTCATCAATGCCTGCACTGCGTGAAGTTTTCGCTCTTGAGGCGAGCTTATCTTCAACTTTACGAGCAATAGGTTTTGCCGAAATCGTTTTGGGCGTATCGAGTTTAACGCTATCAGCTAAGCTACTTAGTGCAGACAACTGATTACTCATCGCTAGCAAACCAGATGTTTTGGCTTTCTCTCGTGCCAACTGAATATCTTTTGCTTTCGGCTTAATTTTTGGCTTGGGCTTTTTCGCTATTTGAGCCTTAGGTTTTGGTTTCGGTTTTGGCTTCTCAGCAACTTTCTTCTCAGGCTCAACCTTCTTAATCTCTTTCTTAATCTCTTTTTTAAGGACAGGTTTAGGCTTTTCTTTTTTCTTAAGTATGACCTTTGCTAGTTGAGGAGGCAGGGCTTCCAGCTCTTCCCTATCTTGCTCAGGTAAATCCACCCACGAGACATAAACAGCGATTGCCAAAAATACAGGAATAACCGCTGCGGTAATCTTCCCTAAGCGTTCACTCTCACCTGCTTCGGCATTCCAGGCTGGCCCTAATTGATTAAACGCCATGATTAAGCCTCCTGCTCAACATGCTTATTAACCGCAAGTGAAATGCTGGCATAACCAGAATCCACACAGGTTGTCATAATTTTCTTTAACAGCTCATATGGCAACTCACGATCGGCAACGATAGTGATTGGACGCCCTTCTGGCGCGACTGCGCTGTTAGACTTTGAAGCCTGATAGTCTAACTCAGCCTTAAGCAGAGGTTCTACCTCTCCTTGAAATTCACGAAGCTCGGCGACTTTAACGATCGCTCGGCCACCGACAAGAATATCGTCGTGAGTCACGGCTAATGCCAGCGCATCTTTTGGCATTTGATCAGCATTAGAAACCGGAAGCTTGACCATATTGTTCTGGTTCAATACTTGTACATCACTTGAGGAATTTACCATCAAGAAAAACACAAGAATCGTAAAGATGTCCATCAAGGATACCAGGTTTAACTTACCCTGATTCTTACTACGGCGTTGGTGACGCTGGATACGCTTGGCTTTTGCTGATGTTTTCATGATCTAACCTTCCCATCAGTTAATTCGGTCTTGGCATCCGCAACACTTTCGTTTGCATCAACAACTTCCGGCGCATCGGCTATCGACACTTCCGGGAATAACTCGGCATTCACTACACTTCCCGCAACAACGGTTCGGTAAGATCGCACTTTATCCATCACAGACACCAAGGTCTGATAGGAAGTGTCTTTTCGTGCCATGACAGTAATATCTTTCTTTTCCGGAATACGCGATTTCAGCTCCTGCATCACTTGCCCTAACATCGCAAAGTCGTAAGCCCCAGTACTTACGGCCGCGTTGTCAGAGCTATTATTTGCAACTGAATTCCGCTTTAAACTATTTATTTGCTTAATA
>NZ_LWGJ01001169.1:0-2061 GCF_001635845.1 Oleiphilus sp. HI0132
TTTTAAGTACTTCTTCGACGCAATTTCGCTAATTCAATTCTCATTACGAATACTCATTAGGTACACACATGAACGTAACAATTAATTGGGGCGGTGACGCCAAATTTGTAGGTCAATCAGGCTCAGGTCATGAAATAGTAATGGATGGCCCTCCTGACCATGGCGGAAAAAACCAAGGCCCTCGACCTATGGAAATGCTGCTACTAGGTTTGGGTGGCTGCACATCATTTGACGTCATGAGCATTCTGCAAAAATCCCGTCAAAACGTAACTGACTGCCAAGCAATTATCGACGCAGAACGTGCCGACGAAGTCCCCAGTGTTTTTACCAAGATCAGCATCCACTTCATTGTCAGTGGTGAGCAGCTTAAAGAAAGCCAAGTAAAAAGAGCCGTTTCTCTCTCTGCTGAAAAGTATTGCTCTGCTTCGATTATGCTTGAGAAAGGCGGTGTGGAAATCGCTCACAGCTATGAGATAAAAGAAGCCTGAGCCATAGTTCTTGAATATATAGAGCGAATTAAACTCACTAATTCGCTCTATGCCTCTTGCTATAAATCGATATAAGCAGAGACGGAAGAGCCCTGAACAAAATCGACCTTCAAGTGCTTCATTTTTTGCAGACAGATGGCTGTGTCAACGGCATTAGCCAAGACTTTCTTACCTAAATAGTGAGCGATTTCTATAATCGAATCCGCCGCCTTTTCATCACCTTCGGCTTGATTCAGCTCTTCCATAAACGACTCATCAATTTTGATCATATCGAAAGGCAACGCTTTGAGAAAGGCAAACGGAGACCGCTCTGAGCCAAAGTGATCGAGACAAAATTTGAAGCCTTCCGCTTTTAATTGGTTCATATAAGCCACCGCAGAGTGAATATCTTCAATCGCTGCGCAGTCATATAGATCAAAACATACTTTTCTAGCGGGAATTTTCCCTGCTCTGGAAAGAGAAAGCATTTGTTCAGTAAACTCTTCATCGCATAAAGAGTAACCACTAATCTGCACTCGGACATAGTTCTCATCATCTAAAACAGGGTGCTGATGTGCCTGCAAGGCTATCAGCTGCGCAATCCACCATGCATCCAGCTCTTTGGCATCTTCATCGCCACTGACCTCAAAAGGCGATTGCCCCCCCTCAACAAAGCACGACAGGTTCACGTGATTCTGTAATACGCTATTGCTGCTCGACGCATCGGCCTCACTCTCAGTATTGTTTAAACACTCCACAACCTGCATCTTCAGCTCAAGCGTCAGCGCACTAAAATCTATATCTTCAGGTAAAATGTTTTCTGACTCGTCAATATATAAAGTCGGGATATTGTCTGAATTGGCGACAGGCTCTGGTTCATTAACACGAACGCCATCCGAGGCAAACTCGTCTTCAAGCTCATTTCGATACTCTGAATCTGATCCATCGACACCCTCATCACTTTGATGTATTCGGGCAAAGCTCTCTTCAATTAACTCTAATGCAGCACGAATCATTGACTCTGGGTTATAAAACCCCATATGCGCCTTACTTTCACCAATCAACACTGACAATGCAGTCTCTTCAGACTCACATAGAGTCTCCAGCGTATCCTGGCACCGCAAACCTAAAAACTCTTCGCCATGGTCAACCGTAAATAAGACGAAGTCAGAATCATTAACCCGCCCTAAAACACCACCACCAAGCATACCACTCAATTGACCTGCAACATCCTTAGCGAAACTCGGCTCCAAACTTGCTGCATCATCTGTTTTGGTATCGTAAAAACGAATATAGAGTAAGTAACACTCTGCAGTTCGCTTGCCTTTCTTCATCAAGGTTCTAACCTGACGACAAAACTCTGATTTACGTATTAGGCCTGAACCTTCGTCATAATTCGACTCATACGCTATCTTGTCGTAAACCTCGGCAACCATATTGTCGAGGCTCTGGTTAACCATGGGTAGTTCATAATCAAAATCCAGAGATATTCGCCGGTCTCTTAGGTACGTCGCAAACTTTAGTAAGCCCAGCTCAATAACTTTCATACCCTGATGGTTTACACATACGAACTTGCTATAGCCTTTCGCTATCC
>NZ_LWGJ01001170.1:0-2563 GCF_001635845.1 Oleiphilus sp. HI0132
ACTTGCCTTACAAGACGATCAGATCAACAACCCTACCGCACTGAAGTTATTCTGGAAAATTCGCTGCCGTCTAGACCCTTCTCGTGGCGAATGCAAAGCACCGCCCAAGGTGGTTAGCAAACGCGTCAAAAAGAACAACATAGAGAAGCAAAAGGCCCAAGCAGACGCAGCTGCTAAAAAGAAGCTCGAAGCCGAGCGCATCGCTCACGCAAAAAAAGCTGAAGCTGAACGCTTAGCTAAACAAAGAGCAGAAGAAGAGAAGCGGCTTCAAGAGCAAAAAGAACAAGAGCAACGCAAGCTTGAAGAGGAAAAGCAGCTTCTAGCCCAGCAACAGCAAGAACAAGCACGACTTGAGGAAGAGCGCCGTATTGAAGAACAACGAATAGCGCAAGAAAAACTCAAGCTAGAAGAAGAAAAGAAAGCCTTAGAACAAGAACGCATCGTACTTGAACAAGCAAAAAATGAGCTTGAGAAAAAAGAGTCATGGAGTTTATGGGACTTTCTATTTGGCTGGATCTAAGCGGCAATAGAGCAAACGATGAACCGCTCCAAATTAGAAGAAATAACGAAGGCTATCCTGGATAAGTCGTCGCCATATTCATACAAAACAAAAGCCTTAGAGGACTATGCAAAGGTCTGTAGTGATCTTGGCGGTATAACAGCATCTCCTGCCTTCGATGCATGGGCGAGTGATTCATACCTCCCTCAAGGCTTAGCTATTTGCTCGGAAGCAGCAGCTCAGTGCACACTTGATCATCAGCGCAGCATAACCTTCATTCAGGCTGTCAATGCCGCTATAAGCGATACATTAGCCAACTCTATCGATCAGCCAATAAAAATTCTTTACGCTGGCTGCGGGCCCTACGCAACGCTCCTACTACCGCTACTAACTCAGTTTTGCTCTGATGAAATAGAACCATACTTTTTAGATATCCATCAAGAATCGCTTGACAGTGTTGAACGCCTATTACAGGCCTTTGAATTAACGAAGTATTCCAGTCACCTTGTCAACGCTAATGCCTGTGAATACCAGCACCCTGATACACTCGACATTATCATCAGCGAAACAATGCAGAAGTCTCTTGAGCATGAGCCTCAAGTAGAAATAACGGCAAACCTAGCAGACCAACTTAAGCCGCATGGTATATTTATTCCACAATCTATTAATGTGTCTTTAGAGCTTAAGGTTGTGAAGAATAACAGCGCTGATTCTGCAAACGCTACATTCTACCCGGTTGCAAGGTTAATAGACCTAACGCCAAAACACGCAGTTAAATATTGCGCTGAAGCAAAAAACAATAGCTCCAACGCTGAGCTATCCTTTTACTGCTGCAGCTTCACACTCCCCAAACAAAATCTATCAGGTCGCCACTCCCTATTCCAGACAACTACAATACAAGCGTACAAAGATTACATATTGAGCAACGGTGATTGCGACCTATCTCTCCCGAGGCCTTGTTTAGAAATATCGCAATTGAATGGTGAAGCAACTTACGAGGTTAGCTATGCACTTGGAGGCTATCCAAAATTTGTATTTTTAAATCGCTAGAACGATCGCGACATGCCACAACTATAAAAATAAGGAGCGAATAGGGAAATTGGTAGGACTAGGCAGATTCGAACTGCCGACCTCTACCATGTCAAGGTAGCGCTCTAACCAACTGAGCTATAGTCCTATTTCAAGCATCGCAAGGAGAGCGACTTGAATAAGGCGCGTAATTTATCAAACAATTCAGCGCCTTGCAATGAGAATATTAGAAAAATATTCTTACGAATCTAGATTGCACTTTATATCTAGAAATCTAAGCCTGTACTTAAGTAAACACCGCTAAAATCAACATCAACTTCGATATCAGCACTGCCTATATCATCAATCTTGATTGCCATAGTGCGATAGCCTAGCTCAACAAATGCTAAGCTAATATTTTGACGAATACGGGCACGGGCATCATAAATACCATTACCAGAATACGAAATACCCGATAACTCAGCGCCAACTGCCATACCAGTAAAAGGCAGCTCTACTTCAGCTTTTGCATAGGGCAGCGGTAGAAAGTTATCAATAGTAGAGGTCGAGCTTTCTGTATCACCCTCAACATTAAGCTGACCGTCAAAAACCTTAATATCTAAACCAACATCAACCGAAACCCAGTTATCGAGAATTTCATAGTAAGCAATTACATCATAGTGAGTCAGGTCTAAATTAGTCGTAACAGGCCCTTCCACACCAGCAAAACCATCGCCTGCTTCATCAATTTCGCCAGATTCAGTCTGATCAAGGGAAGTTAGTCGGACCTTTATATTTGGAATCAGTGGCACGGGGTGTTCAAATGAAGCCGCGAGTTCGAAGAAACTATCGTCTTCGAAACCTAGGTCTTTTTCAAAATCAACTGTTTCACCAGCGGTGGCATCACCACCAATGCCTGCATACCAATAACTTGCTTCAACAGTACCGCCAATAAAATCGGCTTGAGCCGTGGCGCTTGCAGCCAAAACGAAAGGAGCGAGGAGTTTTGTAACTTTTTTCATAGATACTTACCTTATTGAATTCTCTTAAGAATAA
>NZ_LWGJ01001171.1:0-2770 GCF_001635845.1 Oleiphilus sp. HI0132
AAATTACGATTATTCCTATTTTTTAATAACTTAAAAAACCTTTTATAAGAAGTCTCTTAAGTATGAATTCCCCCTAAATTTCGAATTTCGTTACACAAGCACTTATAAGAGTTTGCTATAAGAAACACCAGAATAACAACTGAGACNTATAGATACATTCCCAAAACCTATTGTCACAAAGCGATACAAAAAGGGCTGAAATTCAAGCTGGCAAACTAAAAAACTTAGCTACAGTGAAATCATAAGCGTTTGAAATGCAAAACAATGTAAAACGCAGTACATCATATAGCGAGTTAACTCTCTCGTTATAGAAGGGATGTAAGGCTGGCGCCAAAAGCACAAATCCAGCTACTTTAATATTTAACAAACGGCGAATATCGCCAAATGCTGACTTTGTTCAATGCTAAAAGACAACGAAACGAAGCAGCCTTATAAATGAATCAATTTTAAAACTGGGAATACTATCCATGAAAACATTATTTAAAAAATCAGCAATTGCAGCAACAATGATCTCTGGCCTTATCGCAGGTACCGCTACTGCAGATACATTCAACGCTTCACTAAACCTGGTTCAGCCAATTTCATTAACTGAAGCGACTCAAATGGATCTAGGTGACGTTCTAGCTAGCGACTCAGATACTTGTACGATCACTACAGGCGGTGCACGTTCAGGCGCTGCATGCTTCGGCTCTGGTAACGGTACATTGGCCGCGATTAATGTGGCTGGAACCGACGGTCAACAAGTCGATATTGCTTTAACTGCAGGTACTTCAGGCGCATCTGAACTGTCCTTTGCACCAGCAATGCTCGATAACGGTGAAGGTGCAACAACTCTTACGGGCGTAACTCTACAAACTAACCATGCATTATATCTAGGTGGAACACTAACCGTTGCTAACGGTGCTCTGGCTTTGTCAAACGGTGTTAACTCTGTAGAATATCAAGTAGAAGTTACTTACCAGTAAGCACAATTAAGTGTTATATGTTTAAAAAAGGCGCATTTAGCGCCTTTTTTGCTTTTCGGTATTTAACTGTTTGTTAGATGGTTTATTATTGCGCCAGCAATAATAAACCATCTAACAAACACTGACCGAAAACGTTATACGAACCAACATGAAACAGCGAAACAAATCTAGCCTTTGGCTTTTCAAGAATACATTATTAATTCTACTTACCGCACTCATCTCATTCCAAGTCTCTGCCGGACTTGTTCTTAACCCTCAGCGCATCGTGTTACAAGACAGAGAAAGAAGTGCAAGCTTGGACTTACTAAACACTGATGATAAAGCAGGACGATACCAAATATACTTCGAGCACAAGTATATGAAAGAAGACGGCAGTATCGTTGATATAGAAAACCCAGAAGAAGGTGGGCCCTATGCAGGCGATATGATTCGTTACTCCCCTCGCCGAGTTGATATTCCTGCCGGTGGATCTCAAACAATTCGTGTCGCCGCTCGACGCCCTAAAGGTTTGGCAGAAGGGGAATATCTATCTCACCTGGTACTTAAACAGATCCCGCAAAAAGCTGACGCGAACTCTCCGGCTACCCCAAAGAACGATGAAGATATCCAACTAAACCTTGCCGTTCAGCCAGTATTAAAACTAGCAATCCCCGTAATCGTTAGAAAAGGCGCTTCTACGACCACGGCAAGCATCTCTGACATTCAGCCAATCGTGCAAAACGAGCAAGTAGAAGAGCTCCACTTCTCGCTACATCGCCAAGGAAATTTTTCTCTCTATGGGAACGTGGAACTATATGAGAAGAACGGTGAGCAACTTGGCTCCCGCGTAGGCTTTATTCGAGGTATCGCTTTATATACTCCAACTTTAAAACGACTAGTCAAAGTCCGCTTAAGCCAAGCGGCATCATTAACTGGAAAAGAATATCTTCTACGCTTTACTGAGGACGAAAAGTTTGGTGGCAGCAATGTCATCGAGCAAACGATAACATTCTAGACACCTGGCAGACTCTTATAACGTAAGATGGATTTTACCTAATATGCCACGCTATGCCGGCCTCTCGATTTTTCTCGTTTACTTAGCTGTATGGGAGCATGCTTTTGCAGAGCTCCCTCCAGAACCTGTTGAGTTGGCAGAGGATAATATACTGATCGTACAATTAAGTTACGATCAGCTATTACTCGAAGAATCTCTTTTCGTCTATCAAACACCCGAGAATACATTTATTCCCGTACAAGGGTTGATAGATTCTCTGGATTTTCCTCTAACGCTAAATTTGGATTCGCTGTCGCTTGATGGCTGGTTTATTTCAGAAGACCGAAACTTTTCTCTCGACATCAATCAGAAAAGTGTTTTTCTCAAAGGCGAACGCCAAACCTGGCCAAAAGATTTTCAGTATGCACTTGATGGTTTTGATTTATATATTAATTTAAAAAGCATCGAGCGATGGTTCGACCTCAGCTTACTGCTGGATGTATCGCAACTTGAACTTAAACTATCGTCCTCAAGTCCACTACCAATCGTGACACAAAAGCTGCGAGCCCAGAAAAGAGCCAAGCTAAAGCCACAAGCTAAAGCTCAAACGGCTCACGACTACCTTCCCAATGAATACGACTGGCTTGGTTCCCCTTCGTTTGATATTGAGTTTTCACACAGTGCTGAGCGCTTTGAGAAATATAACGATCTGACGGGCAGGTATGAGGCAGATATCAGCCAATACAGTTCGGCTACTGTTCAGGGTGTCATGGATATTCTGAAACACTCTCTACAAACCAGTTACGTTAACCAAGATGGGGCTCAAGACCTT
>NZ_LWGJ01001172.1:0-10256 GCF_001635845.1 Oleiphilus sp. HI0132
CCTGTTTGTTACCGTTAATAATAAAAAAGGTGTCAGGTCTTTTTTTTCACTGTATTGTTAATGCTCACAAGGTATGAGTATTAACAATGTTAAATATGGATTTTTCGGAAAAGCTGGCTCTCGATACAGCGAAAATGGAATGGGATAAAAGCCCTGCTGCCGGTGTTTGGCGTAAACCTTTGGAGCGAGAAGCTAAGGAATCGGGGCATACCACGAGCATTGTAATGTATGAGCCTGGCTCGTCTTTCTCTGAGCACTTTCACCCAATGGGTGAAGAGATTTTTGTATTGGAGGGCGTATTCTCAGATGAAACAGGAGACTTTGGCGCTGGAACCTATATACGTAATCCGCCTGGAAGCAACCATGCCCCGTTTAGTAAGCAAGGCTGTGTTATCTTGGTCAAGCTGAACCAGTTTTCACTCGAGGATAAAGAACAGGTACGCATCGATACTACTTCTACCTCTTGGCTGCCAGGAATCGGCAGGCTGCAGGTTATGCCTTTGCACGATTTTGAGCATGAGCATGTCGCACTGGTGAAGTGGCCGAGTAATGAGCGTTTTCAGTCTCACCGTCATTTTGGAGGGGAGGAAATTTTTGTCCTATCGGGAAAGTTTTGTGATGAGCATGGCATCTATCCTAAAGGAAGCTGGATACGTAGCCCTCACATGAGTCAGCATCACCCCTTCGTTGAAGAGGAGACGGTCATTTTGGTGAAAACTGGGCACTTACCCGTGCCAATTAACCCTTAGATAATTAAGAGGCGAAAGTATCTCTACACACTAAAACGCTTTTAGTCAGCTCTGCTTAAGTGAGCAAAGTGGAATCTTAGGTGATCTTCTATGAAGCTTTGAATAAAAAAGTAACTATGGTCGTAGCCTTTTTGCATTCTGAGTTCTAGATTCGCGCCGACAGATTTGGCGGATTCTACAAGATTTTCGGGTTTTAGTTGTTCCAGCAGAAAATTATCCTCATCACCTTGATCCACTAATATCGGTAACGCACATCCATGTTCTTTTAACAGCTCGCAACTATCGTATTGTTTCCATGTATTCTGATCCGTGCCAAGGTAAGCGAGAAATGCTTTTTGTCCCCATGGGCAATTGATTGGATTGCTAATAGGGCTGAAGGCAGAGACTGACCGATAAGCTTCTTGATTCTTCAGGGCAATAGTTAAAGCGCCATGCCCGCCCATACTATGCCCGAAAATAGATTTTACACTGGAGGCAGGGAAGTGGCGTTCAACAAGTTTCGGTAGTTCTGTTGCGATGTAATCGTACATTCGATAGTGGGAAGACCAGGGTGGTTGTGTAGCATTTAGATAGAAGCCAGCCCCTAAGCCTAGGTCATAAGAGCCTTCGGGGTCATCGGCAACATCTTCACCACGAGGGCTTGTGTCGGGTGCGATGATAATGAGTCCGAGTTCTTCTGCCAGACGAAAAACACCCGCTTTATGCATGAAGTTTTCATCTGTGCAGGTGAGGCCGGATAACCAGTACATTGCAGGGAGAGGGCTTCCAGTTGATGCCTTTGAAGGTATAAATACCGAAAACCGCATATCACAACCCAAAACATCCGATGTATGTGTGAACTGCTGATAGCAGCCACCAAAGACTCTTGCTTGATTTATTTGTTTTAGTGTCATGTAGCGGTCGCTTAATATTGTTATCTAATAAAATGTCTTAGTAATGAATGACGCTGCGAATACTCTTGCCTTCATGCATGAGATCAAAGGCATTATTAATCTCTTCGAGCGGCATAGTATGCGTAATGAATTCCTGTAAACCGAACTCTCCAGCCAAATACTGTTCAACGATACCTGGCAGTTCAGATCGACCTTTTACGCCGCCAAAGGCAGTTCCGCGCCAAACTCGTCCGGTGACTAACTGAAAGGGTCTTGTTGAAATCTCTTGACCTGCACCCGCAACGCCGATGATCACGGATTCTCCCCAGCCTTTATGGCAGCACTCTAGTGCCTGTCGCATGACATTAACGTTACCAATGCACTCAAATGAATAATCCACGCCTCCATCGGTCATTTCAACAATGACCTCTTGAATAGGCTTGTCAAAATTCTGAGGATTAATACAATCGCTTGCACCTAACTGCTTGGCGAGTTCAAACTTACTTTCGTTGATATCGATGCCGATAATACGACTAGCGCCTGCCATACGGGCACCGATAATAGCGGATAAACCAATACCGCCCAAGCCAAAGATGGCAACGGTATCACCTTGCTGTACTTTAGCTGTGTTCAAGACAGCACCCATTCCTGTTGTTACACCACAACCTAGCAGGCAGACTTCTTCAAGGGGAGCATCTTTGTTTACTTTCGCCAAGGAAATCTCTGGTAAAACGGTATACTCAGAAAAAGTGGAACAGCCCATATAGTGATAGATTGGTTCACCATTCTTATAAAAACGAGTAGTGCCGTCTGGCATCAACCCTTTACCTTGGGTTTCCCGTACGGCCTGGCATAAGTTTGTTTTCCCCGACATGCAAAATTTACATTCACCACACTCAGCTGTGTAAAGCGGGATTACGTGGTCGCCGACTTCGACGCTTGTAACGCCTTCACCGACCATTTCGACAATACCACCACCTTCATGACCAAGGATTGATGGGAAAATTCCCTCTGGGTCTTCACCTGACAAGGTGAAGGCATCAGTATGACAGACCCCGGTTGCAACGATCTTTACCAAGACCTCGCCCGCTTTCGGGTACATAACATCGACTTCTTCGATCTTCAGGGGTGTGTTAGGGCCCCAAGCAACGGCGGCTTTAGATTTAATAAACTGGTCAGTCACAAGGTTTCTCCGGGGGGAAAGATGAAATTCACAATCAGATTAGCTACAAGCCTATATCGGCCGAAGCGTGTTCCAATCTTGACATATTCCTAAACTTTTTCCAGCGCTTTTGTTTTAGGTTGGTGGCTTAATGATCCGCACCAGTTAAAGCGGACGCCCTGTTAAGGTGATCATTGTGGCGACTTCTTTCGCAAGGCAAATGCTCGTTTTAATGTACCTTGGTTAAACCCCTCAATACTCAACTTTTGCAAATATGTTAAGAAATAGATCTGAGACCTTTTTTGTTGATTTGCACCCAAAACTGACCCATTAAACCCAAATATTTGCATCGAATTTTGACCCACGTATAAACCTATCCCTGCTTCAACAAAGGCAGGAGAAAAAGGAGTGATAGACGTGGCTCTATTGAATCAACGGGGTCAGACTCGATTGAACTTCTGTTAAAGAAAATGATTTAGTTATGGATGCTACTTTCTACAAGCGAAAAAAAAGACCAGTTAGATAACTAACTAGTCTTTTTAATGTGGTAGCGGGGGCCGGATTTGAACCGACGACCTTCGGGTTATGAGCCCGACGAGCTACCAGGCTGCTCCACCCCGCATCAATCTCGTCTTGATCAAGGTTTGTTGCCTCAATCAATGTGCGCGTATACTATCCATCGATGTGCTTCCCGTCAAGCCTAATTCCATCTTATTTAATAAAAACGGATTTTTATGTGTTAATTAATGCGGGTGGCGGGTGAATTCACTGTCTGGTGATGATCTGAGTCCAATTGCCGCGATAAAATTGCGTTATGCTTCTACAGAGGAAGCGATTTAAACTACAATATACAGATGTCTTAGTTATACCTATCCCAAGCCGGAGATTCTTGGATGCCCTCAGTTGATGACCTCGTTGCGACCGCGAGGCGTAACGAAATAATCGCTCGTAACCTCTTCGATATAGAAGTTGCGATTATGAACATTACTCGTTGTTCGGACTTCTTTATGGCGCTGGTGTCGCTGGTGCAGGAAAAGTTCGAAATCGAGCATGTGTGGACGGTTTTGACGGAAACGCCTTCTAACGCTCATCTGATTGATACTTTGCGCGAAGCTGAGCGTAAAGCTGATAAAGAAGCGCCTGTCATTCTGCGCACAGTGAGTATGGTGGATTTTCTAGGAGCGACTCAGAGTGTCCGAGAGCCAATTTTGGTTAGTCGTGACATCAAGCGCTATCACTCGCTCATGCCTATTGAAGTGAAACGCAATGCCGAGCCTCACGGTGTTCGTTCGCTGGCTGTATTGCCTATTGTGATTGATAGCAAGGTTGTAGGGGCTTTGATGCTGGGTTCAAACTCCGCCGAGCGCTATAGCCCGAGCAAAGATAGCTTCTTTCTGAAGCAGTTGTCTGTAAAAGTCTCTTTCTCGCTAGCGGGTGTATGGGCAAGAGAAAGGATTAGCTTTTTGGCAACGCGAGATCCGCTTACTTTATTACGTAATCGTAGAGAGTTAGAGGAAACGCTTGATCAAGAGTTAAGTCGTCATGCGCGCCAGAAAGAAGATTTGGCGGTCATGTTTATCGATTGTGATGATTTCAAGATAGTCAACGATACCTGCGGTCATGACTGTGGTGATAGTTATCTCAAGCATGTTGCACATCATCTGAATGAGTTAACACGAAAGAGTGATTTGGCATTCCGCTTTGCTGGTGATGAGTTTGTCGTGTTGCTGCCTCATCAGCGCCAAGAAGGCGCTGATATTATTGCAGGGCGTATTCGCGAGCATCTCTTGAATACGCCTCTCAGAGTCGAGGATAAGGTAATTCCTGTTGTGATTAGTTATGGCGTGATTTCGACAGAATCAATGGATCGAGTCGACTCTAAAATGATGCTTAAAATAGCCGATGAGCGGCTTTATGAAATGAAGCGTCAGAAACCTTCCAAACGAGTAAGTGTTCCTGAAACCCAGGATAATGTCGTGGTTGCCAAGGCTGGCCTGGTGAGTACCGACTAATACTCGCCAAGCTGTCGGTTTTATAGGCTTTTCAATTGCGAACTTTCTGTTCGGTACTGCCCTGGTGTCATACCGGTCCAACTTTTAAAGCTGCGATGAAATGAGCGCCCGTCAGAAAAGCCCAGGTTATAAGCAATATCTTGAATTCCTATTTCGGAGCTTTTCAGAAGTTCGGTCGCTAAGTCTAGTCTGACTTCATTTAACAGCGTTTGATAAGAACTGTCTTCAGCGACGAGTTTTCTCTGCAGTGTTCGTTCGGTCATGTTTAGTTCATTCGCAATGAGTTCTTTTCTTGCGCTGCCTAGATTCAATTGGTGTCGAATGAGTGCTTTGACTTTATCAGCAAAGTTCTCACTAGCCAGGCTAAGGTGAGTCATTTGCTCACTAGCATGAGATTCAAGAGTTTTGAGTAGCAGGTTATCGGGTTGGCGAAGTGAAATAGACAGTAGGTCTTTATTTAGCACAATACCGTTGTGCTGAGCCTCAAACTCAACGGGTGCATTGAAGAAGCGGGTATATTCTTCTTGGAGCTTTGCAGAAGGAGCGGGGCGCCCGATTAGTATCTTTTCAGCAGAGGCATTTTGGTTTGCTAACCAGCGTGCAAAGTTTGTCCACGAAGCCAACACGTTATCGATCATATGAGGCCTGACAATCGGGTCGTCGTAAATACAGTGCCAGCACTGCAAGATGCTGTTCCCTAAATCTTTAAAGCTGGTTGTTCCCATATCCCCGACAAGTCTTTCATAGGGCTGTATTTTATCCATGGCTTCACCGATGGTGGCGCAACTCATAGTGATATAGCCAAGCACACTATAGGAGCCTGGCTGAACAAATTGGCTGGTATGAAGCCCGAGCAAGGGGTCATTAGCGCGTTCGATAAGATGTTTAATAAGAGATTGGAACTGGGTTCCAATAATACGCCCATTTGCACTGGCCAGAACATTCGGGTCGATCCCTGAGTCGAGAATGACTTGATGAGTATCGATTTGTTTGCTCTGAGCATATTGTAAATATTGCTGTACGGCAGGAATGGAAGCAAAGCCCAGGTGTTTCATAATTTACTCTTCTCGCAGGAAGTTTGAGAGCACAAAAAGTGTCACTGACTGAATTTGATGATCATAATGTCTGAAATTGTCAGTGAAATTATAGTTTATTCCGTTATTATTTCGAGCTATGTCTTTCTAGAGTGTTGTCCGCTGTTAAGATGCTGGGCACTTTAAACTAAATTTGAATATATATAGGTGAACGCATGCGTCGTTGGAATGGTTGGGGAGATGAAGCAAACAAAATGGATTTGCCACCTACGGGTGAGCAATTTCTTAGTGATCTAGTGGGTGCTTCCAGCCCTTTAGCGGATGCACAGCTGAGTGAAGTTTTGGCTCAAGTTCCAGAAAGTCGTTTACCTGAGCATATATTGATTGATAAAGACCCGGAACAGCGTCTTCGTCATTCTCGCGGTCAAAGTCTGCCTGACTGGCTTGCCATGAGAAGTGGCCGCTTTGAATTCTTCCCCGACGGCGTTGCTTTTCCAGAAACTAAAGATCAGGTCGCTGAGTTGGTCGAGTTTTGTTATGAACATGACATTATCCTGATTCCCTATGGTGGTGGAACCAGCGTCGCGGGGCATATTAACCCTTTTGAATCTGATGAACCGATACTAACTTTATCGCTAGGTCGAATGACTCGCTTGATAGATTTGGATGAGGAGAGTCAGATTGCTACCTTTGGTGCCGGTACACCTGGGCCTTTAGTTGAATCTCAGCTTCGTTCTAGAGGCTATACCTTGGGGCACTTTCCCCAGAGCTTTGAGCTGTCGACCATTGGTGGTTGGGTAGCGAGCCGTTCTAGTGGACAGCAGTCTCTGCGTTATGGACGCATCGAACAAATGTTTGCTGGTGGTAGTGTCGAAACACCTAAGGGGCGTATGGATATTCAAACCATTCCTGCCTCGGCAGGCGGCCCGGATGTAAGAGAGATCTTTATGGGCTCGGAAGGGAGGATGGGCGTAATCTCTGAAGTTAAGGTACGAGTGACACCTTTAGCAGAGCAAGAAGACTTTTACGTTATTTTCTTCCCTTCGTGGACGCAAGCAAAGGAAGCAGCTCGTTATATGGTTCAGAGTAAGGTTCAACTATCGATGCTGCGCTTAAGTAATGCCGTTGAAACCACGACCCAACTTGCTTTGGCTGGTCACCCTGGCCAGATATCAATGCTTGAAAAGTATCTGAGCTTTAAAGGTGCTGCTGAAGGCAAGTGCATGATGACCTTGGGTATAACGGGGCTGCCTGAGCAGTGCCGCCCTGCCCACAAACTAATGAAGAGCATGATTCGTCGTTATCATGGCGTGTACACCGGTAACTTTTTGGGTAAGAAGTGGGCTGATAAACGCTTTAAGATGCCTTACCTACGCGAAGCTCTTTGGGAAAAGGGCTATGTGGTTGATACCCTTGAAACGGCAACCGACTGGGATAATGTAGATAATCTACTTAATAAAATTGAAGACAATTTACGCAATAGTCTTAGCGCTGAAAATGAAAAGGTCCATGTCTTTACCCATCTTTCACACTTCTACGGCCAGGGTTGCAGTATTTATACGACTTATGTGTATCGAGCCGGTGAGAGCTGCGAGCAAGCTTTAGAGCGTTGGAAGCATATGAAATCTTCTACCTCCGAGATTATCGTCAACAATCGCGGTGCAATCAGTCATCAGCACGGAGTTGGTAAAGATCATGCTCCTTTCCTTCCAAAAGAGAAGGGCGAGTTAGGAATGCACCTCATTAAAACTGCTTTTGCAGCCATGGATGAGAAGGGCTTATTGAACCCGGGAACCCTGATAGAAGATGACAGAGTAAAAAGCCTGTTCGACTAGCTTTTTTGCAAGCTCGGCTCAATTTACGGTCCAAAAAAATTATAACTTTTCAAACTCTCGGCGTGACAGCTGCGATATGACGACGACGGAGGTAAGCCGTGTCACAAGATAAACAATATGCATCCTCTATTGCTTATTGGGCGCCAGGTGGCCGAGCGTTAGCCTTAGATGTGCTGCGCTCTGGAAAGGCTTGGGACTTGGTGATTGTTGGTGGCGGGATTACCGGTGCCGGAATCTATCGCGAGGCTGTCGCGCAGGGTTTGAAAACCCTCTTGATAGAGCAAAAAGACTTTGCCTGGGGGACTTCATCACGTTCATCAAAAATGGTTCATGGCGGACTGCGGTATCTGGGAAGTGGACAATTTTCCTTAGCTAATGACTCGGTCAAAGAGCGTCAGAACTTGATGGATGAGTTGCCCGGTTTAGTTGAGCCTTTGCCATTTATTATGGGGCATTACAAAGGTGTTTTTCCCGGGCCTTGGGTGTTTAACAAACTTTTGGCTATTTACGACTACATGGCAGGGAAGCGCTATCGGCAGTTTTTCAAACGAGGCATATTAGACTTTTTAGTCCCGGGCTTGCTTACCAAAAAGTTAAAAGGCGTCACTCAATTTGCTGACGCTTCTACCGATGATGCTCGTTTGGTTTTACGTGTATTGGAAGAGGGCAATCGCGACGGCGGTGTTGCGATCAATTATCTGCGAGCAGAGCAAGTAAGCAAGGACGAAAATGACAGAGTCACGGGCGTCTTGCTGAAAGACCAACTGAGTGCTGAACAGTTTGAGTTGCAGGCAAATGTTGTCATCAATGCTGCCGGGGTATGGACAGATGAACTTCGACAACAGCTCGGTGAAAACAAAGTAATAAGGCCTCTGCGTGGCAGCCATTTAGTTTTGCCTCAGTGGCGCTTGCCAGTGGCGTATTCTGTGAGTTTTTTTCACCCGAAAGATAAGCGGCCAGTGTTTGCTTTCCCCTGGGAAGGTGTGACGGTTGTCGGGACAACGGACCTTGATCACAAGCAAAGTAGTCGAGACGAGTCCAGCATAAGCGCTGGCGAAGTAGCGTATCTGTTAGCTGCTGTGAATCAGCAATTCCCAAATAGTTTGATTTCTGAAAGCGATGTTATAGCGACGTACTCGGGTGTTCGCCCTGTTGTCAGTAAACATTCTAGCAAGCAAGAAGCTGACTTGAGTAAACCGGCAAAGCCTTCTGATGAAAAGCGTGAACATGTTGTCTGGGATAATCGAGGCATGGTGAGCGTTGCAGGAGGTAAGCTGACGACTTATCGTTTAATCGCCTTGGATGTGCTTCAAACGGCGGCGAGATATTTANATCGGAAACCTGAAGACTTTAAGTCGAGTACACACTTTCCTGAGACTGACCATGTAATGGCTTCAGCTCATATCAATGCACCTCAGATTCGTAGGCTAAAAGGACGCTATGGCTTTGGCGCAGAACGTATCGTTGAGCTGGTAGATAGGAAACCTGAGTTAGCAGACAAAGTCTTGACTAGTGATACCATATTCGCTGAGCTTGTTTATGCCTGTGAAACTCAACTAGTCGTGCATTTAGACGATCTAATGCTGCGCCGCACTCGTTTAGGACTTGTTCTTCCTAAAGGTGGTGAGGCCGTGCTTACTCGCGTCAAGGCTCATTGTTTGGAAGCTTTAGGCTGGGATGAGCCTCGTTGGGATCAGGAGGCGAGCAGGTATCAGCGTATTATTAGTGCTCATTATTCTCTTCCTGTCGAAGAAGCCAAAAAAGAAGAGCGGGTGGTGTGATGAGCGAGCAGTATATCTTCACCATTGATAACGGTACTCAAAGTGTTCGGGCCATAATATTTGATACCCAAGGTAATTTGATCGCTAAGGGCAAACAAGAGCTCGAGCCTTACTTCTCTAGCCAGCCGGGCTGGGCTGAACAAGATCCAGAGTATTACTGGTCTTCATTAAAAAAAGCTTGCGATAAACTATGGGCTGCAGCTGATATTGATCGTTCCAGGATTATTGCAGCAACGGTCACCACGCAGCGCGGTACGGTCGTTAATGTTGATGAGCAGGGAAGGCCTGTGAGGCCAGCCATTGTCTGGCTAGACCAGCGTAGGGCAGAGGTAAAAGGGGATGTGCCCGGTTTTTGGAAGTGGTTGTTTAAAATCGCCGGGGTTGAAGATGTTGTACATCGATTTCGAGAGAAATCGCAGGCATTATGGATTTCCCAGAGCCAGCCTGAAATATGGCGCAAGACACATAAGTTTCTGCTGTTATCAGGCTATTTGAGCTTTAAGCTAACGGGAGAATTTAAAGACTCTGTTGGTGCCCAGGTTGGTTACATTCCCTTTGATTATAAGAAGTTAAAGTGGGCTGCTGAATCAGACTGGCGTTTTAAGATTTTGCCTTCTTTGTGCAAAGACATGTTACCTGAGCTGGTAGATCCTGGGGAATCATTAGGTGCTTTGACCAAAGAGGCAGCAACTCATTTGGGGCTAGATGAAGGCTTACCTATCATTGCCTCGGCGTCTGATAAAGCCTGCGAGATTATCGGCTCTGGCGGCAACCGGCCTGATATCGCTTGTATGAGCTATGGCACGACAGC
>NZ_LWGJ01001173.1:0-10931 GCF_001635845.1 Oleiphilus sp. HI0132
CCCGTATGTATTAACCAGTCAGATTATGACCATCGTTTAGAAAAACTGCCTGAAAAAGGCACTAGTCATTACAGCCACGCCATGAGGTTAGGCTTACGGCAGATAAAGAACCTCAGCGAAAAAGGCGCCAGGGAAATTCTCAGCAAACGCCCGAATGCTGGTTATCAAAATGCACAGGCACTTCATCAGCTGACATTGAACCAAAAGGACCTTGAGGCCCTCGCTTCTGCCAATGCTTTACAATGTTTTGCAGAAAACCGCTACGCAGCGCGCTGGGCGCTTATGAATCCGCCTCAAAACTTGGCACTACCTGAGCAAGATGCAAAGCTGCAAGTAAAAGAGGAAGCACAATACCAATACCGGCCGAGCAACTTTGACAACCTGATTGAAGATTACGCCTCGCTACAACTAAGCCTTGAGCAGCACCCTATTACCTTATTAGACCGTATAGGTTGCTTAGGAAAATTTACCCGATCAACACAGCTAGCAAAGATTAAACATCAATCCTTTGTTGATATAGCCGGTGTCGTCACAGGAAAACAATCCCCAGGAACCGCTTCAGGTGTAACCTTTATGACCTTGGAAGATGACACCGGAAACATCAATGTCGTTATTTGGGCAGGCACGGCGCGGGCACAAAAAAAAGCTTACTTGAGCGCAAAAATCCTCAAGATCAAAGGCATCCTCGAACGTGAAGGAGAAGTCACCCATGTGATTGCGGGCAAGCTAGAAGACATGACGGAACAATTAGCAGGCTTACAGAGTCGTTCTAGAGATTTTCATTAAGACGCGAGGTTTATCTACCTTCATCAATTTGCTGTGCAATAAAGCCATCAAAGTGGTCACCTAAAGTTGTGCTTGTATTCTTCGGCACTTTGTCACCTCTCGTATACCATTTAATACCCAATAATGGTTAAGCACCCATAACCAAGCAATCAAGTACGCATCCTTCAGTCGTCGGATACTCTTTCATAAGGTCTTATAAGCAAACTTTGTAGTTAGCTCTACTCTCACTCCCCAGCTTCAAAAATCGTTTCTACCATTGCAGAGGCAACTCCAGAGACTTCTACCCGATAATCGGTTTTGCCAAAACTAAGCACGGCTCCAATAAAGGTGCTGCCAATCGCGTCTAGCATCTGATCTGGCTCCAATTGCATGTTTTCACAAATTTCGGCAACTTGGTCCGAAAATTCCTGCAATACTTCTTGAGACAGTTCACTCATACATAACCTTCCTAAGCCAGAATAATTTTCTTAACCATAAGAGAATTACGTCTATAAAACAATGGATTACTTAACTTACCCCTAAGCTTTAGGTACTTTGTCACTTTATACGTATAGTTAAAAGACTGCCTTTTTTATGCAAATTGAGGCTTATCTTCAAAAACCAACTAATATTAAGGGATAGGTTGAGGTTGCCTGTCGTATTACAGAAGGTCTCTTGCTATGCAATAAATTACTCGCAAACTAGAAATGGAGAAGAAGCTTACTGTGGTAGTCTCTCTACTTGCTCAAAAACTTTTTGCTCTCGCACTATTGGTCTTAATCTGCTTTTCACATGCCAACGCTCAAGGCGATGACAAATTGATCATATTTGTCGACAAAAGTTACCCGCCTCATATGTATCAAGTTGAAAAAACAGAAGCTGACGGTTTATATCCAAGACTACTAGAAGCAACCATCAAACAGGCCGGGCTCAAAACTGAAATTAAAGCGTTACCCTGGAAGCGCGCTTTATTGTATAGCGCAAGCGGCAAAGGCGCTGTCGGCGGCGCGTATAAAAGTGATGAGCGCATAAAAACCTACGATTACTCCGCACCACTGTACCAGGAAAAACTGGTTTTATTTATCAATAAAGATAAGCCTTTTGAATTCAATTCAATTGAAGACCTGAAAGGAAAGGTTGTTGGCGTTAATCGCGGCTGGTCCTATGGCCAAGCATTCGATACAGCCAGAGAAAATGGTTTATTCACTCCAAATGTACGTAATGACCCTCACGATAATTTTAAAATTCTCGCCCTGGGAAGAATCGACTGCGTCATACTAGATCAGATATCAGGCGATTCTTATACACGCATTTTGGGAATCGAAGATAAAGTGAGCGCTTTGCCCAATGCCTTTTCAATCAATGATGTTTACCTAATTATTCCTAAAGTACTTAAGATGACCCCATTTCTAAACGACTTTAATTCAGCACTTAGGCGCATACGCGAAGATGGCACTTATCAGAAAATCGTACAAACTTTCGTGCAAGAAGCCATGTCGGATTAACATGTATTTCTATTCCTAAATCATGTATCTGCAAAAAGTTATTAATTTTTCTTCCTCCGTGTAAACCTTTTCTAACTTCATTCGTTTACGCAATACAACCGACAAACAAATGGAGTTAGAAATGAATCAATCAAAGCTACTGGCTTATACCTTTGCCTTTTCAACCAGTCTTTTTGTGGCTGGCTGTGGCGACTCAAGTAACCAGGATGACACCGCACTAATGGGAGACTTGCAAGTCGCCGTCACCGACGCTGAAGAAGACTTTTTGACCTATCGAATTGAATTGGAATCCATACAACTCAAAAAAGCTAATGGCTCACTTGTCGAAGTGCTACCGCTTCAGAGTGAAATAGACTTTGTACAATATCAGGAGCTTTCTGAGCTTTTTGCCGTATTGTCTGTACCCGCAGGCGAATACCAAAGTGTTATATTGGGCCTGGATTACAGTGAGGCTGATATCGTTATTCAAGACGAAGAGGGTGCTTCTTATGAAGCTGCCATACAAGATGCCAATGGTAATGCGATTACTCAAATTGATGTGGAGCTAAATCTTAATGAAGGCAATAGCATCAATATATCCCCTTTCAAAACCGCTCAATTGACGCTTGATTTAGACTTGGCTGCCTCAAATACTATTGAGTCTTTCGAGCCACCCTTAGTAACTGTAGAGCCTTTCATGGTCGGCAGTACCGAGCTGGATATCGATAGGGAACATCGACTAAGGGGTTTACTCGAAAGTGTTGATCTGGCCACTAATACCATCGACATGAAACTAATTCCGATGCGCTTACGTCGCGGAACCTTTGGCGATTTCAACTTCCATGTCGATGACAATACACTGTATGAGATTGATGGCGTTGAGTACACGTCTGAAGAAGGCTTAAGCTTACTAGCAGAACAAGCTGAGGGGACCCCTCTTATTGCTTTTGGTGGCCCTTCAGAAGAAGGTGAGCAACGCTACTTGGCAACACAGGTACTCGCCGGTAACAGTGTTCCTTGGGCTGAACAAGATGTATTGAAAGGCATCATCACTGCACGCAGTGACTCAAGCATTTCGATTCAAGGTGCAGTCGTCGAGACTGGCGACCAGGCGGCTCACTTTCAGACAGAAGTCACACTGGCGGTTACTGAAGATACTGTTGTCACAGGTTATCGCTTAGGTGATGCCAGCATCGCCAATTTATCGGTAGGGCAACGAATACTAGCGTTGGGTGAATTTAACGCTGACAATAATGAATTCGATAGTAGTCAAGGCCATGTCAGAATGAAGCTCAATGCCATTGTGGGCGAAGTGGTGCAGGCATCTCCTTTGGAGTTGGATCTTAGCCATATCAACAAACGACCAATTGATCTTTTTGACTTTAGTGGCACAGGCCTTGATGCGGCTAATGATGCTTCACCTGAACAGTATGAAATCAACAGCTCTACACTGGATATTAGCGCTATCGAAGAAGATGAGTGGATGCAGGTACGCGGTTACCCCAGTTCTTTCGGCTCATCACCATCAGACTTTGACGCCTTAAGCATTATCAACCCGGACTTTAGCTCCCACCCTGCCCGAATGTTCGCTTTATGGCAGTCGCCTAGTACGACAGGGCTAACAATTGAGTCGAGTGAAATCGTATTATCACTTGAAGATGCTAGAACAAAGCTACACTTGAAAGGTATCCCCGGCTCAAGCCAGTTAAGCTTCTCTCCTGAAAAGCTTGTTAGTACTGCTGAAGAAGGACGTTTCAGTATTTTGATTCGCGGTGAAGGCGTCCATATGTTTACGGATTTTGACAGCTTTATTGGCTCGGCAAGTGAGTATCTACAAAATGGCCTTGCAGTGCATCAGTTAACTGCAACGGGGCAGTATACCGACAGCCTTAAGTCACTAGACGTAAATTATGTGACGCTACGTTTAAGCGAACCGCAGGACCTAGAGCAAGATCAGGAATAGAAAGAATTGGACTACACGACCATTCGTGTAGTCCAATAAACTAAAATCACTGTTTCGGGAAGCAAAGACAGAATGGGCAAACTGTGCAGGAAATAGAGCACTTTTTGAAAGAAGTCGAGCAACGGGCATTCCGTATGACCCAATTTGCTACGCGAAACGAAGCTGATGCGCTAGATATCGTACAAGAAGCGATGATCAAGCTCGTCAACAAGTATAGCAACAAGCCGCTTGCTGACTTGAGACCCCTATTCTTCAGAATATTGGAAAACAGCATTTTGGATTGGCACCGTAAGGAGCAGCTAAAAAAGAAAATATTCTTCTGGCGAATTGATGAAAGTGACGCCGAAAGCGAAGTCGAAATGGCTGACCTCAGCGCAGACCCACTGAACTTATTGGACAGTGAAAAACTAGGAGAACATTTACTTAAAGTCATCGAACAACTTCCAGTCAAGCAGCAGCAATGCTTCTTACTCAGGACGTGGGAAGGTTTATCGGTTCGGGAGACTGCAGAAGTAATGAAGATCAACGAAAATAGTGTGAAGAGCCATTACTTTCGCGCTATGGAAAAGCTGCGCTCATCAAAAGCGCAATTGCAGTAAACCAGAGTTCAGGTCAAGAGAATGAACGATAAAGAAATTCAACAACGAGCTAAGCAAGCGCTGGACGAAAGTACCCGGAATCTTTCCCCTAAAGTACAGCGCAGCCTATATCAAGCAAGACAAGACGCTATGGCACAAAATTCAAAGCCATGGTTTAGGCACCCCTTAGTAGGATTCACAGTGGCAGCAAGCTTTTCGGCTGTTCTGTTGATAAACTATTTGCCACAGAAGCAAGGAGAAAATATTCCAAACCTTGTTCAAGCAAATATTGACGACTTTGTTCTACTATCGAACTTCGACGAAACAGACTTGGATATTGCAGAAGATTTAGAGTTCTCCTATTGGTTATCGGAACAACTAGAAAATGAAACAATACCTGAAACCTTATCTGTTAGTGAGCTGCGTAATGGCTAATGCATTCACTACTTTTCAAGTTCGAGCTAACGAAGCGCCTATTCAAGATATGAGCTTCTTTCTGTTTCTGGCCGAGACAATCGTCAATGGCAAAGAACTTGTAACGCCTATCGACTTACAGCAGATTAGCGATAACGAGCTGTCCAACTCCAAGGATCACGACTTGGTGCCCAGTGAACCTGAAAATAGCGAACAGGAGGCAAACCATGAATAAGCTTCCCAAGCACTTAATCACATTATTACTGGCCAGCTTTGTTTCGCTTTCTTTTGCAGAGGAATGGTCATCTTTGCCAAACGAAACCCAAATATTACTCAGCCCTTTTCAATCACAATGGGATAGCTTAGACAAAACCAAGCAAGAAGCCTTGGTTACAGGGGCAAATCGTTGGGCAAATATGGATAAGGAGCAAAGAGAACTTGCGAAGCAGCGCTTTTCCAAATGGCAAACGCTATCACCTGAAGCACGCTCGGCCTTAAAAGATAAAATGCAGCGCTTTAAAGCCCTGCCTGCTGAGCATCAGAACTCTCTGAGAAAGAGTATGCGTAAATTTAAGCAACTCCCAGAGGCAAAAAAGCAAAAGCTGCGTCAGAGCTTCAAGCGGCTCAGCCCAAGCCAAAGAGCAAAGCTAAGACGTAATATTCGCAAGCCTTAGTCACTTCTTCTACCAAACCAGCCCAAAGCGCAGGTTCCATTGGGTACCGATATTGTCGAGGTCAATCGCTTCTTCAAACGATAACTCGACTTGATATCGATCGATTAACAGCTCAAGGCCTGCGTTGATTGAACCAGAGCTATCGGTTTCCAGATCACTTTCAGTGCTAGACGTTAATGAAGCACTCCGGCGGAAGATACTCGTTCGCGTCAAGCCTTCGCCTTGGAAGAAGTTAGTCCAGGACAGACCAAAAAATGGACTTAATGCAGCGTGGCTATTCAATTCATAGAAGTAGCTTAAACTCAAAGACGGAGCCGCAAACCAGCCAGACTGACTGGCTTCCAAAGTAATAACATTTTCATTGAGGTAGCTTTGGTTGAGGGAGTCAACATATTGGAAGCCAAGCTGAAGTGAAGGTACGAGCGACCAAGCATCATAAGCAAAATAGCCACTAACTCCCGCACTGTATTCACTGGTCTCGCTATATTCTTCAAGCCGATTACCAGACGCTGCCCAAGCCTTCATCTCGGGTTTGCTATAGACATAACTCAATACCAGATCAACTGATAAAACAGGGTAGGCTAATGAAACACCAAAGCCCCACACCTTTTTCTCTAACTCAGCATCTTGGGCAAAGCTAGTATTTGCGGTTTCTTGCCAAGTATCCAGCGTGAGCATCGGCCCTTTCTGGCTAATAAAGGTGTATGTGAGATCTATAGATTCCGGGCTTAAATCAGCATCAAAACTATTGAAGCTAAGCGTTTCGCTATGCACGCCATAACTAAAGCTTAAAGAGTGCAGATTATCTTCACCAGACCAAGCAGATAGTGGAAATAACAAAAGTGCGAATAATCGATGCATATTAGGTATTTTGGTCCCATATAAAGAGTTCGAAGAGTAGCCTTAATGGCTCTGAATAGAAACCTATAAAAGCAATTCCACGCTTTCAAGCACACCCTAGTTCTGTTAAATTTCGCGCTCCACTTTCAAAAATAACAAGGATGCCACAAATGTCTCTACGAAAAGTCGTGAGCTTTCTAGCAATCGTCATATCAGTTCAGTTTTTAGTTGCCTGTGATGACAAGGTTGAACACACCCACAAAGTAGAAAAACAAGACTCATACACGCTAAAACTGGCAGAAACCTGGGGGCCTAATTTTCCTATTTTTGGTGACACCTCCAAGAATATGGCATCGATGGTCGAGAAGATGTCGAACGGTCGCTTAAAGGTCGTCATTCACTCTTCAAACAAGCATAAGTCTCCTTTTGGTATCTTCGATATGGTTAAGTCAGGCCAATACGATATGGGCCACTCTGCATCTTACTATTGGAAAGGTAAAGTGCCTGCCACCATGTACTTCACTACCATGCCTTTTGGTATGATCGCCTCCGAACAATATGCATGGTTTTACTACGGCGGTGGCATGGAATTAATGAATGAGCTATATGACCAGTACAATCTCATGTCCTTCCCTGGCGGTAACACAGCTAACCAGATGGGCGGCTGGTTCCAGAAAGAAATTAATACTGTAGAAGACCTGCAAGGATTGAAAATGCGTATTCCTGGCTTCGCGGGTGAAGTCATTGCCAAACTGGGCGCCAAACCTACGAATATTCCCCCAGGCGAGTTATATACCGCACTTGAACGCGGCACCATTGATGCGCTCGAGTGGGTAGGCCCCTCTCTTGACCTGCGCATGGGTTTCCACAAAATTGCACCGTATTACTATACCGGTTGGCATGAGCCCGGTGCTGAACTTCAGTTCCTGGTTAACAAGAAGAAGTTTGAAGGCCTACCGGCAGATCTTCAAGAAATCCTTAAAACAGCTATGAAAGCTTCCTCATACGATATGTATGCGCAAGCTATGCATGAAAGCGCTAAGAACTGGGCAACGATTAGTACCGAATATCCGAATATTCAAGTTAAAACCTTCCCTACTGAAGTACTTGCTGCGATGCGTCAGGCAAATGAAGACCTGCTAGCCGAAAGCGCCTCTAAAGATGAGTTCGCTGCGCGAGTGCTTAAGTCTCAGAAAGAGTATCTGGAAAAAGCACGTGCCTGGACCAATATGTCTGATAAGGCCTATTTAGATAGCACAGCCCCCTAAGATAAGGTCTGCACGTTAATACTATGCAAGTAATTCTAGCCCTGGATACTCTGTTTAAAAGCATTGCGCGTTTATGCGGAGTACTCTCGGCTAGCGCCATGCTCTTACTACTCATCAACGTTTTCTACGATGTGGTCATGCGCTATGGCTTTAATGATGTATCGATCGGTATGCAGGAACTGGAGTGGCATCTCTTCTCTTGCGTGTTTCTACTAGGTATTCCCTATGCGATTCAAGAAAATGCCCATGTCCGCGTGGATATTTTCTATGATCACTGGCAAGACCAGACCAAGGCCTGGATTAACCTCTTAGGTACGCTCATTCTTATCCTTCCCTTCATTATACTTGTGACTCACTTTAGCCTTGGTTTTGCTTATGAGTCTTATCAAATGGGTGAAGGCAGTGGTGACCCGGGCGGCCTACCTCATCGCTGGTTAATCAAGAGCCTGATGCCTTTGTCTTTTATACTGATTGGTTTGGCAAGTTTAAGCATGATCACTCAGGCTCTCCGTGTAATCGTTGGGAAAGAAGCTTACCCAAGAAGCAAAGAGGTCGGCTTGTCATGAGCGGTATCGTCATGTTCGTGGTTGCCCTGCTAATGCTGATGCTGGGCTTTCCCGTCGCCTTTACTTTTGCAGGAGTGGCTCTGGCATTTGGTATTTGGGCAGAGGGTTTTGAGCTGTTTGCTTTTATGCCCTACCGCATACAGAGCATTATGGAAAATACCATTCTGATGGCTATTCCCTTGTTCATTTTTATGGGCGTCATACTCCAGAAAACCAAGCTGGCTGAGCAACTCCTTGAATCGATGGCACAGTTATTCGGCAGACTCAATGGTGGCGTAGCCATTAGCACCATACTCGTCGGCTCTTTGCTCGCCGCCTCAACCGGTGTAGTCGGTGCCAGTGTGGTTGCGATGGGTTTGATATCCCTGCCTTGCATGCTCAAGTATAACTACGATAAACAACTCAGCTGCGGCACCATTTGCGCATCGGGCACCCTTGGTCAAATCGTGCCGCCTTCTATTATTTTAATTATTCTTGGCGATGTACTGGGTTTACCTGTTGGCGACCTGTTTAGAGCCGCTGTTGCGCCGGGGGTTTTGCTGATAGCTCTTTACATTGGCTACATAGTATTTGTAACAAGTCGAAACCCGGCCTTGGCTCCTGCTATGCCTATTTCAGAGGAAGATAAGAGCGAACAAATACGCAAAGCCTTATTAGCCATTATTCCTCCCTTAGCGCTGATTTTTGTTGTACTCGGTTCTATTTTTGCCGGTATTGCTACACCAACGGAAAGTTCAGCATTAGGTGGTATTGGTGCGATATTTCTGGTTCTACTCTACAAGCAGTTTAATTTCCAGATGCTCTGGGATAGCGCTAAGGAAACCGTCAACGTCACAGCAATGGTGTTCGCTATTCTGATCGGTGCCACGGCCTTCTCTATGACCTTCAGCTATTCTGGCGGCGATATGATACTGGAAGAATGGTTGTTGCAACTTCCAGGCGAAAAATGGGGTTTCTTGATTCTCACTATGTTGGTCATTCTGATTCTAGGCTTCTTTATCGACTTTGTTGAAATCTCTTTTATTATCATCCCTGTTCTGGCACCTATCGCAGAAACCCTAGGTATCAGCATGCTTTGGTTTGCAATTCTGATTGCAATGAACCTGCAAACCAGCTTCCTCACCCCTCCCTTTGGCTTTAGTTTGTTCTATTTAAAGGGTGTGGCACCGCCGAGCATCAAAACCAGTGATATCTACCGTGGTGTAATGCCATTTATTGCGATTCAGGTAAGCGTTCTTTTGGTCTTATTGATCAAACCAGAATGGTTCGGACTTTAAGTAGAATCTTATAAGCCAAGCCTAAGTTTGTGAACTAGTCAAAAATTTCGTTTATTTTTCCTCTCATGGTCTATTCTTAAAAGTAGGACTTAATAGCGCTTATCAAAACGGGATTGAAATGATGGTTACCACCTGCCCTCAGTTTACTGAGCTAGACAATGAAATAACGCAAGATTTTGCAGAGTGTTTACAAGAGAATATTGAGCAGATCGAAGCTTGTATCGCATTACTTGATAACTCAAAAGATCCGGAACTTGTTCATCGCCTTTTTAGAGACATTCACTCTCTAAAAGGTAATTGCCGTATGGTATTTCTCGACCCCTTGGTCGAAACAATTCACGCTCTCGAAGAAATCGTCTCTGACATGCGCCAAGGCCAGCGTACCTATCTTCCTATGTACGGCGAATTTATCTTTGCCATCGTTATTCGTATACGGGATATGATCAATACACTGATTAGTGATGGCCAGGTAGAAGGTACGCCTCAGGCGACCATGCTTAAGGTTATCGAAGATGTCAGAGGCTGCACTGCAGGCCAGGACCTGAAAGCACTTGATAAAGCAATGGACCAGCTGGTCGGGGCGAAGAAAAGTAGCACTGAAGAAGAAAAACCCGGCAGTATCGCGCTGAGCCTTGAGCATCAGGACAACCCTGACTTAGCATTTTTTAGAAAGCTTGCCTTACAGCTAGATGACTTAGGCATATACAAACAAGGTAGAACAGATTCCATTCTAGAGTTGTGCTTATCTACCAACAAAGACCTTGAAGAGCCTATCGATACAGACCAATTAACTGCTGCAGTCTATCTTCACGATATCGGCATGTCTTTAGTCTCGCCCGACATACTTAATAAGCCTAGCAAACTAAGCGACCAGGAATTTCGTACTATTCGCGGCCATATAGAGATGGGCTCAGAATTTCTAAGTCGTATGGAAGGTTGGACAGAAGCCGCCACGATGGTTGCTCAACACCATGAGCGATATGATGGTAAAGGCTACCCAAAGAATTTGGCAAACGAACAAATACACCGTGGTGCTATGTTAATCGCTTTGGCGGACACCTTCTATGCAGTAACCAACGAACGTGCAGATAGAAGCTACAAG
>NZ_LWGJ01001174.1:0-1088 GCF_001635845.1 Oleiphilus sp. HI0132
GAGGCATCATTTTATGCAGAAAGCGACTTCTCTCGCCCCTTGACAGAAAGAGGTGTGCAGCAGACAAGTGCTTTAGCAAAAGAGCATTTGAGTATATTAAGTGAGGTGAGCCAAATTTGGGTGAGCCCCTTACTAAGAGCTCAGCAGACGGCAAAGGTTTATCAAGACCAGCTGAAGTGCGATGTTCATACCAAGCCTTTTATTACACCCGACTCCTCGCCGAAACAAGTGCTTCGTCAGCTTAATCAGGCCGGAATTGATAATGTGCTGTTGGTATCGCATCAGCCATTGGTCGGAGACTTAGTGAGCCTATTGGTTGAAGGTAATACCTATCAACCTCATCCTTTTATCACGAGTGAGCTAGTAGTACTGGAGCTTGAGCTGATGGAAGCCGGCCTAGCTTATTTACACCAGGATCTTATCCCGCACTAATAATTCACAGGTCTCTTTGTTAGCCCGGTGTGCTCTTAAGCCGGGATCCATGAGGGTCAGAACGAGGTATCGACGTAGCTGGTTTCCTGGTAAAAACACCTCGGGAATGATGAGTTCGGGGAGATGTTCTACTCTGCCCTGAATTGCACCCATTTTATAGAGGAGCTCTATAGAGAATTATTATTCCTCTGTGCAGCAAAGCGCTCCGTGCCCTCTGTGGTTAAGGGGTTTAATCTTGAAATCAAAACCAAAAAACAAATCCACCACAGAGGACACAGAGCGGCAGGTGGCCTGCACGGAGAAAGCCAAAAGAAGGGTTCTTAAATGAATGACTCCAATTATTTAGACTAAGTCGCGCAGAATCTCTACAGCCCGGTTGATCACTCGCTTGGTGGTATAAAAGTGCGGGGAAAAACGAATACCTCCTCCCCGGTTTGCACAGATTACTTTACGTGACATAAGTGTTTGATATAGCTCAGTGCTGTCCTTCCCCTCAATGCGAAAGCAGATAATGCCACTTTGACGCGCTTGGTTTTTATTTTCAGGAGAAATGAAACAAAGGTCATCAATGGTTTGTAATTGTGCCTTCAGATAGTTCGTTCGTTCGCATATGGCTTGATGAATATTGTCGATGCCTATATCCAGCAGTAGCCCCA
>NZ_LWGJ01001175.1:0-16948 GCF_001635845.1 Oleiphilus sp. HI0132
TCTTATTGGATATGTCTTTGATTTTAGGTGCATATTGCCTCCTTGCTCATCACCGCTGTTATTAACTAAGTATTCTTCAAACTAAATTCTGACTGAAACTTTTTGAATTTATACCTCCGTTCATGCTCTTCTGGCTCGAACTCAAAACCTGTACCCAGTTTGAATTCTCTTTCCGGATTCTCATTCGAACTTGCCGATAGCTTGCTTTTGAATAAAGCGAAAACACGTACCGACAATACATCATTCCAGCTGAAAACGTTATCGGCAGTAAGATAGCGCTCCACCTTGCCATCACCACTTAGATCGAGCCCATATTCAAATTGCATTTGCGCCACACCATTAACCAAGCGCTGTTTGATAAAGCGGTTGCCGATCAGGGTATAACGACTTAAGCCGATACCTGAGACATCACAAAGCTCTTCATCTTTGCAATACTCCAGATAGTACATATCGATACTCAACAAGCTATTAACAACAAAAGCTGAGGGTGGCACTTGTTGCCGCGCTTTAGCCATATCTTTGCCCTGGAAAACAATCCCCCCTGTTTCAGGGCTTCCTCGAACAATAAAGCGTTTTTTATAGTACTTATTACCTAACTTTTCTTCAGGAACCGGGTCATTCACCGATGCGCGACGAACAAGTAGTACATCGCTATGAGGTACATAATCTTTGCTCAAGCAATCACTGGGTAATGCAGGAATATCATTTGCATTTTCTCGCCCGTCAAAGCCTTGCAAGCCTTGTTCAATATTGAGCACCCAAGCACTGTTGCAGTTGCCCGGAAAAGCACTAAGTTGCTTCGATATCAGCGTTAATTCTCGGGAATCAACTCCACCCCAGAATCCAGCCATATTGATAGAGTCCTGCAAGACGGAAAAGCTCAATTGGGCACTATCCAGCATTTCATTTGCTCCAGTAACCCGGCTTGAAGCATCACGCGCAATTTTGAATACTTCAAATAAAGCCAGACTCAAAATTGAGCTCAGCGCCAAAGCGATCAACAACTCTATCAAGCTAAGACCTTTATGATATTCCAACTGATTGAGATGCCCCTTCATAGGCTTACACTCGACACTAGCTGAGATCTCCGATTACCCTGCTGCCGGGCGTGGTCTTCACTAGAATTCCAGCTTAAGGTCACTCGATAGTTTGAAGCACTAGATTCGATTAGCGCCAAACCTGAAGGTAAGCTTTCAGACACTTGTTGAGTCCAAAATTCAGCCCCCTGAGTTGAACCGCTTGCTTGAAGCTGATTTGAAATAGCACTCGCCAACAAACTAGCGCTAAAGTACTGCTGAGCATCGAGTGCCATCCTCATGCTGGTAATTTGCATTGAGGCGAGTCCTAAAATTCCGACACTAAAAATAAGCAAGCTGATGAGAAGTTCAATCAGAGAAAAACCTGACTGAGCAGCCTTTAAAGAAGCTATATTTGGCGCACGCGAGCACGTACTTAACTTACATGAAGTCTTTAACATCAGCATCATATCCTTTGATCGCTGGTTAATTGTGATAAAGCGCTTATCCTTTGCGCTTGACTTATATGCTAACCAATTCGATTCTGGCTAGCAAATAATAAACTCTAAATATTTTCTGCGGGTATTCTTAGAGCTTTCGGCATGCTGAAAACGATATTTTCTTCACGGCCATCAGCTTCTTCAACTTCTTTAGCCCCCAACTCTACCAAACGATCGACAACTTTCTGCACGAGAACTTCGGGTGCAGACGCACCAGCCGTAACGGAAATTGCGTTTGCCGACTGCAACCATTCCGGTTGAATCTGTGAGTGATCATCAATCAAATAAGCAGGCGTTCCCATACGTTCAGCCAGCTCACGTAAGCGATTAGAGTTTGAACTGTTAGGTGAACCAACAACCAGCATCAAGTCAGTTGAGTCTGCCAAGCCCTTTACAGCATCCTGCCGGTTTTGAGTGGCATAGCAAATATCATCTTTACGCGGCCCCTGAATATTGGGGAACTTTCTACGCAAGGCGTCAATCACTTTCGCGGCATCATCGACAGATAGCGTTGTTTGCGTGACATAAGCCAAAGCATCCGGCTTTTCTACAACTAAGCTTTCCACATCCTGTTCATCTTCCACTAAATAAATTTTGCCACCTGAAGAAGAGTCATACTGCCCCATCGTTCCTTCAACTTCAGGGTGTCCTTCGTGACCAATCAACACACATTCCATACCATCGCGACTGTATTTGATCACCTCGATATGGACTTTAGTTACCAGTGGACAGGTCGCGTCGAAGACATTCAAATCACGCTCTTTTGCTTCGGCTTGAACCGCCTTGGATACGCCATGAGCACTGAAGATAACCAAGGAATCATCCGGTACTTCTTCCAGCTCATCGACAAAAATGGCACCACGTTGCTTTAAGTCATCGACCACAAAGCGGTTATGGACCACTTCGTGGCGCACATAGACGGGGGCACCAAAGACTTCGAGTGCACGATTAACAATCTCAATAGCACGATCAACACCCGCGCAAAAGCCACGAGGGTTCGCCAGTTTAATCTTCATTTACAAGGCCTCAACCGAGACAACTTGAACCTTAAACGACAAGGTCTGGCCCGCTAAAGGGTGGTTAAAATCAATGGTCACTTCATTTTCATCAAAGGCTTTAACCACGCCAGGCAACTCAGACTGGTTTGCGTCGGCAAAGGAGATCATTAAGCCTTCAGCTAATTCCATATCTTCCGGGAAGTCTGCTCGCTTCATGACTTGCTGATTGTTTGGGTTAGGCATGCCAAAAGCTTTCTCTGGTGGAACCTGCCATTCTCCTTCTTCGCCTTCACTCATCCCGTCTAAGAAGGATAAAAAACCATCGGGTAATTGACCATCACCATACTCAAAGCGTGCTGGGTTCTTATCAAAGGTAGAATCGATCACTGCGCCATCTTCCATACTTAACGAGAAGTGCAATGTAACCAGAGTATTTTCACCGACAACTAAAGACAAATTTTGTACCACTCAAATAACAAAGTGAGAGCCTGTGCTCTCACAAATACAAGGGACTATAAACCATCCTCAGAGTCTGGTTTATTGCCACGAAAAACATCTATGACCATCATTGCAGCACCAATAGAAATCGCCGTATCAGCGATATTAAAGGCAGGGAAATGATAGTTATTCCAATAGAAATGAAGAAAGTCGACAACATAACCTAAGGTCATACGGTCATATAAATTCCCTATCGCACCGCCTAATATCAAGGCGACCGAGCAGGCAACCCAAGGCTCTTCTCGTAAACCTCTTAGCCAGACAACTAACGCGGCACTGACACCGGTTGCCAAGATGACAAAGAACCAACGCTGCCAGCCTGACTCCGTTGCCAGAAAGCTAAACGCTGCACCGGTATTATGTAATAAGGTAAAGTTAAAAAAGCCATCAATCACCGGTACAGGTACCGCATACTCAAGATTCGTACTGGCATAAAATTTAGTGAGCAGGTCGACAACAATAATGACGGTGCTCAGTGATAGCCAGCGCAGCACATGGGCAAACAAGCTCACCTGCGCTGAATCATTCGCTGTATTGGTCATGTTTGCTTGGCTCATGCGAACTGTCGCTGTTCGCCAGCGCCATCAACATTATCAATACAACGGCCACATAAATCTTTATGCGTTTCATGCTGACCAACATCTTCACGGTGATGCCAGCAACGCTCACACTTCTGGTGTTCAGATGCTTTAACATTGATCAGTAAGCCTTCCATTTCGCTTGGTAGCGCACCTTCAGCAGCCGATAGTTCGCCAACTGTCGCCTCAGAGGTGATCAAGACAAAACGTAGCTCATCGCCCAAGGACTTAAGCACTTCGTACAAACCGCCTTCACAATACAAGCTCACTTCTGTTCCAAGAGAACCTTTGATCTTGCCCGCATTACGCTCTTCTTCGATACGCTTATTCACAGCCGTTTTCGCTTCTAGCACCGTTGCCCAGAACTCAGAACCTTGCTGGCTATCTGCATCCATCGCAAACAAACCTTCGTACCAGGAACAAAGCATTACGCTTGATGCACGTTCTTCACCCTTAGGCTTAGGCATAACCGCCCAGATTTCGTCTGCAGTAAAGCTTAGAACTGGCGCAATCCAGCGAGTCATCGCTTCAAGAATATGGTACATCGCTGTTTGGCATGAACGACGAGCTAGACTATCTGCCTGAGTGGTGTACTGTCGATCTTTGATGATATCCAGATAGAAACCACCTAAATCAACGCCGCAGAAGTGAACAATTTTCTGTGAAACACTAAGAAAACTATACTCGTCATAAGCTTCTTGCAATTCAGTTTGAAGCTCTAAGGCTTTATCAACCGCCCAACGATCTAGTGACATCATCTCTTCAGGCGCTACCAAGTCCTTCTCTGGCTCAAAACCATTGATATTAGACAACAGGAAGCGCGCAGTATTTCGAATACGACGATAAGATTCGGCAGCTCGCTTGAGGATCTCGTCAGAAACCGTCATTTCACCACTATAGTCTGTTGCCGCTACCCAGAAACGCAAGATATCAGCCCCTAGCTTGTTCATCACTTCTTGTGGCGAAACAACGTTACCCAAAGACTTGGACATCTTCTTGCCTTCACCATCAACGGTGAAGCCGTGTGTTAACACCTGCTTATAAGGTGCTGCATTATTAATCGCGATACCCGTCTTCAAAGAGGACTGGAACCAACCACGGTGTTGATCCGAGCCTTCCAAGTATAAATCGGCAGGGTACTGACCTAGCTCTTCGCGCTGCTTTAATACCGCGGCATGCGTCACGCCCGAGTCAAACCAAACATCTAAAGTGTCGGTTACTTTTGTGTAATTCTCAGCGTCATCACCTAATAATTCGCTCGCATCCAATTCGAACCAGGCATCAATACCCTTCTGTTCAATTTTCTCAGCTACTTTAGCGATCAAATTTTGTGTATCAGGATGAAGCTCTTGTGTCTCGTTATGAACAAACAAAGTAATCGGAACACCCCAAGTACGCTGGCGAGAGATACACCAATCAGGGCTTTGCTCCAACATTGCTTCGATACGATTCTGACCCCATTCAGGTACCCACTGAACACCTTTCACCGCTTCCAATGCAGCTTCTTTCAAACCGTTCTGGGTCATACTGACAAACCATTGCGGCGTCGCACGATAAATCAGCGGAGTCTTGGTTCTCCAACAATGCGGATAGCTATGTGTGAAGACCTTTTTCTTAAGCAGTGCGCCTTGGCTCTCTAGCTCTTCTAAAATCGCTGCATCAACCTTATAAACATGCTGGCCAGCAAACTTGTCGACATCAGAACGGAAAGTGCCACCGCCATCAACATAGTTGAGCGTGCCTAAACCGTACTTCTTACCTACATTGAAATCGTCTACACCATGATCGGGTGCTGTATGAACCGCACCGGTACCCGCGTCGGTAGTGACGTGGTCACCCAAAATAACGGGAACCTGACGATCTCGATAGAAAGGATGAATCAACGCTTGTTTCTCAAGCGCCTGGCCAATACAACGGCCTAAGACTTCAAAAGACTCCAAACCATAGCGCTCAGCATTATCATCAACTAAAGCATCAGCCATGATAAGTAGCTCAGTGCCATTACCCGCGTCAGCCTTAACCAAGGCATATTCTAATTCAGCGTTTAAAGATACCGCTTGGTTAGAAGGTAATGTCCATGGCGTGGTCGTCCAGATCACAACAGACATAGGCAAATCTTGCGCATCAACAGAGAAAGCCTCGTAAACAGCAGTCTGGTCGGCGACATTAAAACGAACATCGATCGCTGTTGACTGCTTATCCTGATATTCAACTTCTGCTTCAGCTAATGCAGAACCACCGACAACACTCCAGTAAACCGGCTTAAAGCCTTTCTGCAAGTGGCCGTTTTCAATAATTTGTCCCAAGGCTCTGACAATATCGGCTTCAAACTTAAAGTCCATGGTTAGGTAAGGCTTATCCCAGTCACCCAGAACACCTAGACGAATAAAGTCTTCTTTCTGGCCTGCAACCTGCTTAGCCGCGTAGTCACGACAGGCCTGACGAAACTCAGGGTAGTCTATTTTTACGCCGGCCTTGCCTTTTTTCTTTTCGACATTGTGTTCAATCGGTAAGCCGTGGCAGTCCCAACCCGGAATGTAAGGTGCGTCATAACCACTGATTGTTTTCGCTTTGACAATAATATCTTTAAGAATCTTGTTAACCGCGTGACCAATATGAATACTACCGTTTGCATACGGAGGGCCATCATGAAGAATAAACTTCTCTGCTCCCGCCCGGGCGGTTCTGATTTGTTGATACAAATCCATATCCTGCCACTGCTTTAACATGCCAGGCTCTCGCTGAGCCAGATTGCCACGCATTGGAAACTTGGTTTCGGGAAGGTTTAAAGTATGCTTGTAATCACTCATATTATTGTCACATCAGGTTGTCAATATTGTCCTTAGATCACTAAGGCACTCAATAATTTTTTATCAAGATCGCGTTTATATCTTTCTAGCTGGCCAATTTTTTAAAATATTCCTTGGCCTGCTTAACATCTTTATCTATCTGTTCTTTCAGAGCGTCAATACCATTAAAACGCTGCTCATCACGTACTTTCTGATGAAAAACAACTCGAACATTTCGGCCATATATATCTCGATCAAAGCCGAACAGGTGTACTTCTAGAGAAGGCAAGTAATTCCCAACGGTTGGTTTAACCCCAACATTCGCTACACCTTGATAAGGGGTATTATCCTCACCGTTCAAATAAAGGCTTACGACATAGACACCTGAAAATGGTACTTTCGTTCTCTTTAAGGCTACATTCGCTGTCGGAAACCCTAATTGGCGTCCAAGTTTCTGGCCGTGGATAACCTTACCCATGAAACTATAAGGGCGCCCTAAAGCATTCTCAGCAGCACTAAAATTACTCTTGGCCAACAATTCTCTAATCAGCGTACTACTAACTCTAAGAGGTGATTCTTCACACTCAACTGTCTGAGTACTTTCAACGCTAAAACCAAAGCGCTTTCCCGCCTCTTTCAAGAGCGCATAATCACCCGAGCGGTCGCCCCCAAACCTAAAGTCATCACCAATCACCAGGTGCTTAATACTCAGGTGATCCACCAAAACCTGCTGAATAAACTCTTCTGCACTAAGCTGACTCAAATGCGCATCAAATTTTAAGCAAAATACAAAGTCGATACCGTACTCGGATATCGCCTGATACTTCTCTCGAAAGCGCATTAAACGAACAGGCGCTTCATCGGCTTTAAAATACTCAAGAGGTTGAGGCTCGAAAATAATAACAACGGACCGTAAGTCTTGTGTTTTTGCCTCGGTAACTACTTGCTCTAGAATCGCTTGATGCCCAAGGTGCACACCATCAAAGTTGCCAATCGTTGCAACACATGCCGTATTAGGCGAACTTTTATTTGTGCTTAAGTGCTGACAAGCTGCTATCAGCCCGGGGTTATGCATCCCTCTTAATAATCGCATCGCCACAGCTTGTATAAGTTCCTAGTAAAAACATGCCACAAAATAGTCGCCGATTATACTTGCTCAGGAGGGGAAGATTCAATCAACTCAGACCACAGCTAGCTAATAGAAATGAAAAAAGCCACATTTCTTTGCAATCTAGGCAATTTACCGCCCGAATATTTAAGAAATGCAGCTTTCTATTTGCAGAATGAAAAGTAAGACTTATTCCCACCAACCTACTAGGTTCATATAAATTATTGTCGCTGGTGCAAGAATAAAGGTCAGAATACCAACGGTCTCATCGGTTGACTCTTCGTTATTCTCATTCACGCGAATACCGTTTTCCTTACCAGAAGTGTAATACTTACGCCCCTCACGGTAGGTAAAATATTTATCAGGATCTTCCATCTGATAGTTCCCTTCATTTTGGTAAGCAGGAACAAACTCGTCATCTTCTGCATAAGCCGACGCACTGGCAAATATCACCGAAAACAAAAAAGCTGACATCAACTTTACGACAACTGACTGTTTTAAACTTTTCATAAGACTCTCCTTCACTTTCACTCCCTACACCTAAACAAATTCAACGCAGATATCCTTCATTTACGTTTGTCCATTTATTGAGCAAATTTCAGTCAGACTATTAAATGATATCGAACACAAAAAATAAAGTGATTTAACAATCGATAACAATCTCAGTGTCTAAGTTGCGACACAGCTATCAATCAAATACGAAAAATTCTTAAGAAAATAACACTCAGCACACCAGCAAACACACCATAAACATGAACATCTGTCGCAACTGAACCACCAATTAGCTCTGCTACCTGCTCGCTAGCATCAGCAAAGTATTCGTAGACAACCTTAACCAATAAACCCAAAAACACTAGCACACGCAACCACAGTGGGTACAAGTGATCTTGATACAAAGCATAAACCAATAGACCGTATAAGCCTCCCGACAAGCCCACATAGACACTTAGACCCGGACTACAGAACCATATCATGACGCTAATAATAAGAAAGAAAGCGCAGAGCAAAGAAACAATACGCACCGCTCGCCCCAAGCCTGAAAAGGTAAACAACAAAACCCCAAGGAATAGAGCATTCAAACCGAGATGAAACCAACTCAGGTGATCAAAATGCCCCACCAGCAAGCGCCACCATTGCCCTTCAGCAATACGCTGCCGATCAAAGCTAAAATCAAACTGGCTATTTTCAAATAAAAAGGTGTCACTAAGCTCTATAGCAAACGAAGGAATAACAAATATGAGAAAAGTAATAGAAAGCTGCAATAAGTGCTTTCTAGAATCAGTATTTTCCATACCTAGAAGCAGACCTAAAGAGGTCTAAGGACAAGAGGGTTTAATAAATAAACCTGAACTTCTCTGGAATCCAGAGAAATGGGAAGTGAAAATGTTTTCCAAAAAGGCATTCGTCGACAAGAGTCTTTCTTCACCCTAAGCACAGACACGTCGCGCCCTTGCACTCTCATCCGAAAGTCTTCAGGCTTGGTGCAGCCATTGCTTTTTGCCTGGAAGGTGATCGCCTCGTTATCAAGAGACTGCAGCACTATCGGCTCCGGAACTTGATTTTCAGGGCCACCCGCTAACACACCCCCTGAAAGCATGAGCACACCAACAAACCGAACTAAAACCATACGTAACATCAATCTAACACTCAAATAAAGACTAAGGCGCAAGTTTTAAGAACCTACGACGATAAGTCAGCAATAGCAAACATAGACATATCAGTTGCCAAGCAATGGCGCCACCACTTGAATCAGACTTTTTATTGCTGTCACTTTCCTCTTGCTCTGCTTCAATTGCGGTAAAACTAATTGATGCAATTCGCGCATCGTCCCCCTCACCCAAACCAAGGCTAGCGCCTCGCTTTCTCGCCAACACCCACTCAACATAAGCGCCACCCTCAGGCAGCTCTATAACGACGTTCGAATAGCTACTTCCTACGACTAAATCTTGCTCAACACCGTCAACCACTTCAGTCGTTTGACGAACACCATCAATATAAACATCCAGATTCATCACATCAGAGCTTGATAGTAGCCAGTCAAAAGCAAGCGTTCCCGCCCGGGAAAAGCGTGAAGAGAAACGTGATATATCTTGCGTATCTGGCATTTCCACCGCTAACTCACTATCCCCCACATTTCGCCATGTACTCGCTGACTCAAGGATAAAATCAATACCACTTCCAGCTATTTCCATATCATTTTCCGGATATACTCTGGTAGATAAGCGATACCAATTAAATCCTTCATTTGTATATATTGCCGTCATTACAGCCGTTTTTTCACCATCCTGATCAAAGTCCAGCTTCAAATCCAACTCGCAGTTATCACCCAAATACAGCACGTCATTTGAACAACGATCACCGACAACCTGAAACCCGCTCACATCACCAGACCCAAATTGCATCCAGCTGATCTCAAAAGGCTGAACCAGATTACTAGTTAAATTCAAGGTATATTCATATGGAGACCCTACAGTCATTTCCCCCAGATATTGAGCATTCAACACAACATCAGACCACTCTTTAACTCCCTCAAAATCATCCAAATAAGAAGCTACACGAGTATAAACTCCCGGGTACTGTGCCTGCCCGCACCCTTCACCAAAGCTCGTAACACCAACCTGAACCCAGTCACGATTCTCATTCTGCCAAAGCAAAGGTCCACCACTATCTCCTTGGCAAGAGTCTAAACCACCAGCTAGAACACCCGCACATATCATGTCGTCAGTCACCTCATCACCAATCTCGGCATAATTATCCTGGCAAGTCTCATGATTCATTAGCGTTACATCTGCTTCTTGGAGAACATCCGGGTAAGTCGCGACACTATCGTCTGGGTCTATATCCCCCCAACCGATAACGCGCAAGGAATCACCTTCAGCAATTTTGCGCATATCTGCCTCTGTCGCCAACGGAAGCGTCGGCACATCACTCACAGCCTCAGCAAGCTGAAACAATAAATAATCGCCATTCTCAGCCTCATTATATTCTATGAGATTAACGGCTCGAGCATTACTCTGCTCTGGCAAATCATACCCAGACGAGTTACTCAAATCATACGCACCAATAACCGCAACAATGCTATCCAAAGCCTCCCCGGCGTAGCAGTGAGATGCCGTTAATACATAGTATTCATCCACCAAGGTTGCACCACAAAAGTGCTCACCAGTATATTTATTTTGTAATGACACCATCCAAGGGTAATCCCTAAACTCAGCGTCAACACCACCAATAATCCTATTTTCCGCGCGAGCCCAACCTGAAGAAACAACGAGCATTACAATCACCACACTCATGGCACGATAGGTTTTCGATATACCTGCAGCGTTTCGACGAAAGAAAAATAGCACTGCCAAAAACACTAGCGCTAGTGGGTGGAATGCTCCACCACTAGACTTTGAATTGCTAGGACTTGTATCCTCAGCTACATCTGGGTTATCTGCTGTAAAATTAACCGACTTCAAATACAAGGTCTTGCCTTCATCCCCTAATGAACTTTCACTCGTAGAACGCCAAAGTTCTCCCCTAGCCATGCGCCACTCAACAGTATTGACCTGATCTTCAGGTAACACGATAGTCTCACGACCATAAGCCTCAGCCGGCTTATATTCACTAAGCTCTTCACCATTTATCCACAATGAGACATCCATTACACTCGTATCATCTACTTTCCAGTCAAAGCTCAATTGGCCGCTACCATCAACCTTACCAATCAACATCGTTTGCTCATATAGGGTGTAGTCTGACACTAATTCGGAAACAATATCTCCCTGTAAATCCCACTCATTCTGCTTCTCTATAAAGAAAAACACTCCCTCACCCACACTTGAGCTAAAATCAGCTTCCCCTATCACATTACCACTCAACTCAAACGAGTAGCTTTCCTCTTTACCCTCAACCCCTATCATCAAGGTAGCAAACTTGATACCAGGCGAAAGGAAGTTCATCCGAATATGGACCTCGCAACTCTCCCCCGGAGCTAACTCAGAGCCCTGGCAATCAGGCAAAGCACTATCTTCCATGCTGGTAATCGATAGCTCGGAAGGTGTATATTTTACCGTTCCTACACCACATTCATTGGTTTCAATCTCATCAACTTGAAGCTCAACACTATCAATTACAAAGCTATCAGCAGCACTATTTGTAAAGCTTAAAGAAAACCCATTAACCTCTTTTATTCTGTATTTTAAAGACTCATCCGAGCCACCACTACATACAGGGTTCTCACCATCCTCCAATATACTTGAAGTAACATTTTCAGGCAGAGAAAGCTTGTCTGGGGTCAAATCAACAGGGTTTATAATATTGTCCACCCACTCTTTAAACGCTGAAACCCGGGTAAAAACATCTGGATAATCCAGACTTCCACAAACAGAAGGAGCTATGCTTGCCACGCCGGCTTGAAACCATTCACCACCTGTTTGAAATAATAAAGGGCCGCCACTATCTTTTTCGCATAGACCTTGAAGCCCATCACCTGTCTCTTCGATATAACCTGCACAAATATGTTTACCGTCAATAGCATTACCATATATTGGTAAAAAGTCAGCTCCCAACGACGTTTCTAAATCGCCATTCAGGAAGGCTTTATTGCATTCGGTCTGGTTGAACAACGGTACATTCACTTCATGCAATACGCTTGGAAAGTCTTCGTTTATTGTGTCTTCACCGCCCCCACTAGAAATAAGATTGGGGTTGCCATCACGATCCCCCCATCCAACAATTGTTAGCAAATGACCTGCTTCGACACCTTTAAACATGGCTGAGCTAACTAATTCAAGAGGTGGATAAACACTCACATCAACCGCATCGGCCAACTCAAGCAACATCAAATCTCGACCTGACTCCACGCGACTAATCACCCCAATACGCCGCTCAGTTTCTTCAATTCGTGAGATATCATAATCTCCAACATAGACGGAAATTGCTTCAGCAGGCTCTTCATAGAAACAACGCGAAGCAGACATCACCCAACGTTCATGAATCAAGGTACCGCCACATTCATGCTCGCCAGTTGCCGAATTTCGGAGCGATACCATCCAAGGGTAATCACTCTCTACCTCAACTTCGTCGCCACCGACTATACGATTAGCTGAGAGAGCAGAGCTACTCGCAACACAAGCAAGCATGGCAAATAACATCACCCGAACAATACCGACATTGCGCCTAGCAACTAAAGCCTGACCACACATTGAAAGAAACATACCCTTAGCCATCCTGACCTCTATGGAACTCATAATCTTTATATATTGAACTGGACCTGTACTGCACAAGTAAAACGCTGAGAGATATAAAACAACTAAAATCATGCATCAGGAACACAGCAAAAAACTCCTCGAATTTTATCAGTCTTTTATAGCCAGCCCTATTGATTATAAAAACACTGTACAACTGCATTTAAATTTTGTGACGCTATAAACCTTTCTTATGGGAAGTTTCTACGAAATTTACCTTTTTCCAAAAACATTTACACAAGCTCTATAGATCAAGCCAGATCAAATCTAATCAAACTGCTGAGCATATGAGTCAATCGAAGCGTAAGGTTCAAGCACACCTTTTTGATTCATAGATAATATTTGATAAGGGTTAAACTTGTCTTGGTATTCCATACCCGGACTACCCAAGGGCATTGCAGGAACAATCAAACCAACTGAGCCAGCAGGTGGGTTTGATAAAAATTGTTTAATAAACTTCGCTGGAACATGTCCTTCGAACACGAAACCCTCTGACGACACAGCAGTATGACAGGAGCGAGCATTAGCAGGCAGCTGATAGAAATCTTTTATATGCGCCACCGAATCCTGGTTCACAACTATGGCCGACAAACCGCCCTGTTGAATATGATCCACCCACTCAGAACAACAAGAGCAACTCTTTGTTTTATAAACAGTCAAAGTTCTATCTGCTGCGCTCGATTCAGTACTAGACGAATCCTCTGATTGACCGCATGCACTCAAGATACCAAACGCCAGCATCATACTCAGTATCATAAAGCGCCGAACTAGCGAAACAGATCTCTCTCTATCTATTTGCATATCGCAATTACCTCACCCTTTTAATCTAGCTGCTATAGTTAAATTCTGAATAAAAAGATCGACCTATCAATAAAGGAATTCTTTCATGGTCAAATTTGTCCGTACGCCTGATGAACGCTTTAAAAACCTGCCGAACTATAGCTTTTCTGCTCACTATACCGACGTCGGTGGTTTGAGAATGCATTATATAGACGAAGGCCCGGGAAGTGCCGACCCAATACTCATGTTACATGGTGAACCCAGCTGGTCATACCTTTACCGCCACATGATCCCTATTTGCACTGCTGCGGGGCATCGAGTCATCGCTCCCGACTTAATTGGCTTTGGCAAGTCAGATAAGCCTGTCAATATTGAAGACTACTCCTATCAAAGCCATATGGACTGGCTCCTATCCTTAATCAACGCGCTTGATTTAAACAATATTACACTGGTCTGCCAAGACTGGGGTTCATTGCTCGGCCTTCGACTCGCGGCAGAAAATGAAGAGCGCTTCAAAGCAATTGTAGTCGGTAATGGCATGCTACCAACAGGTGAAGAAGACGTACCTTCCGCTTTTAAGATATGGAAAGCTTTTGCGCTTAATAGCCCCTGGTTCCCTATTGCAAAAATCGTAGAGATGGGGAGTTTTAAATCTTTTAGCAAAGACGAGCAGCGCGCTTACGATGCACCCTTTCCATCCAAGCAGTTCAAAGCAGGCACTCGGGCTTTTCCGGCTTTAGTACCAACAAGCCCGGACAACCCGGCAAGCAAAGCGAACAAGGCAGCGTGGGCGGTATTAGAAAAATGGCAAAAGCCTTTCGTTACCGCATTCAGCAATGGAGACCCTATAACACGAGGCGGTGATAAGTATATGCGTAAGAAGATTCCTGGTGCAAAGGGAATGAAACACGTAAAACTTAAAGGCGGCCACTTTCTTCAAGAAGATTCAGGAGCCGAATTTGCGCAAGTCGTCAATAACCTACTAACAGAGATAGATCATCATATAATCCCAGCCTCATAGAGAGTTTTTCTTAGGCAATAAAAAACCCGACTAAAAAGTCGGGTCAAAATCACAACAAATACTTCAAAGAAAAATAATGAAACCTATTCCGGGTCAGAGGGCCTGAATCACTTCCCCGTACTTCAATGTTTGTAGAATACGACATTAAAAACGTGATGTATGTATCACTTTTCTTTCATTATGTAACAATTGTTTTCAAGCTCTCAGTCATTCGCGCAAGGCAAGACCGCCTCAAAGATGCTCCCCACCTGAGCATTCGAACGGTATTTGATTTCACCCTTATGGAGTTTCATGATTCGCTGACAGATTGACAAGCCCAAGCCTGTACTTCGCTCTCCAGCTGTTGGCTTGGTTGATATATTGCAGAATGGCTTGAACAATAAGTGCTGCTCGGCCTTTGGTATTCCACCAGCCTCATCAATCACTTCGATACGCACCTTTTTATGATTACTCGATAAACGAACATCAATTTTCCCACCAACTGGCGAGTATTTAATTGCATTGGAAATCAGGTTATAGGCAACTTCTTTAATTCGCATGCTATCTGCTTCAACCCATACGGCTTCGACTGGCAATTCCAAGTTAAGTTTTTGCTGCTTATCATTCGCCAGGAGCTGGGCATCAGCAACAGCTTTATCCAATAGGGAACAAAGGTTTTCCCGATCTATATCGATTGAGATATTAGCATCCTCAATCGAACTCACATCAAGCAATCTATCCAGCAACTCCTCCATACTCTCTGCAGCTTCGATAACTAAACCCAGCAACATTTCCGGGTGCTCTCCGGATATTTCCCTTTTCAACATACTCGCAGCTGAAGATACAACACCCAAAGGGCCACGAATATCGTGAGCCGCCATACCAAGCAACTCATTCTTCTGCTGGTTCAAACTACTCAACTCAGAGAACTGATCCAGAAGCTGGGCATTGGCGTTGACTCGACTGCATACTTGCTCTTGCTGGAAAGGTTTTAATAGAAAGTCATTCCCACCATGCTTCATAAATTGCGCTATTTGGTCTGATGATCCCTTTCCTGACACACCAATAATAGCCATCTGACTCATATCAAAGCGTGAACGCAAAGCACCCAGCAACTCAAATCCATCCATGCCATTCATAATCAAGTCGACAAGAATAATTTTGTATTGATAACCCTGGTCGAGCAAATCCAGCGCCTTTTCAGCCGACCCCACAGAGGTAACACTAAAACACTGCTTCTCGAGCAATGCACTCATAAAATCTCTGGATGACGGTGCATCATCAACGACCAGAACCTCCATACTCCGATTGGCAGACATTCGATTAATCACCTGCACAACGTAACTGATATCCTGCTGCCCGTTCTTCAACACATAATCGGATACGCCCAAGGATAAAACCATCTCACGTAGATTTGGACTAAAGTTGCCGGTAAAAGCGATACATGGAATACTCTTTTCTGCCATTAGCTTTGCAGCAGCGCCATCACTTGCATCGGGCAGGTTCAAGTCTGTGATCGCAACAAATATTTCTTCTTGATGCAGCTCCACTAACTGAACCGCTTCAGAATAATTAAGCGCGACCAGCACTTGATAACTACCTTCTTGTCTCAGCGCCGCCTCTACACTCAATGCAAACGCTTTGCTATCCTCAACAATCAAAACAGTATTTTTCATCAAACAACCCAACAAGTGAATCTTAGTTCTATTCTATTCACCCTAAATTAAAAAAAGAGATCAAGAACAAGACCCCTTAATTACCTCCAGGTAATTATTAAGCACATAGCTATTTAATATAGTAGAGTTCGTATTGTTTTCACGATTAAAATACTCACAGAGCCATTAATTAAGCGATCTTTTATATGAATTTTCTAAAATTAGTCAGCGCCTTCTGCTTATTATTGCTGGCGACAGCCCATGCAAAAGACGCCATTGCGACCGATACGAAGCTATCAGAACAACTAATTTCATCTTGGATGAAGTCTCAAGACGCCCTGGAAGACTGGGGTAAGAAGCACCAAGCCCAACTGGAAGCAAAGACTAAGGATGAAACCGAAGTCGAAGATCCAAGTAAGATGACACCTGAAAGCATGATATCCCCCCTGAAAGCAGCGGGCTTATATTCAAGCGCCAATCAGCTTGTTCAGTCTCAAGGTTTCTCTAGTATCGATGAGTGGGCCGCGATCACCTTAAGAATTACCAAAGCGGCTGCCGCTATTGAATTTGAGGCGAACCCGGAAATGATGGACACCAGCCGACTTGAAGCCTTAAGGAATTCGAGTGACATCAGCCCGGAGCACAAACAAGTGTTAAGCAATGCTATTGAGAAAAACCAAGCCATGGTGAAACAGATACTGTCGAGCGCAAGCACTGCGGACAAAGAAGCGATCAAGCCCTTTTTGAACGATATCCTAAAAATGATGGAAGAACCTTATTAAACATATGGCCACC
>NZ_LWGJ01001176.1:0-5301 GCF_001635845.1 Oleiphilus sp. HI0132
GTTCAGCTCTTTGGCTAAAATTTTTCCTATGGTTGTTTTTCCTGCCCCCATTGGGCCCACAAAAACAATCAACGGTTTAGCTATACTCATATTTCGATCTTATGCCGGCCAATCAATATGTCAGTAAAGATTAACCTGTTTATTTTAAAAAGAAAAAAGGCCGCAATCTGCAGCCTTTTACCTAAGCTCAATAAGACATATTGTCCTATATTTGCTGGTCAATCACACCATTTTTTAATAGCTTAGGCGTGATAAAGATAAGTAATTCAGCACGCTCATCTATCTCTTCAGTCTTGGTAAATAAAGCACCTAAGTATGGGATGTCACCTAAGAAAGGCGTTTTAGTAACAGTTGTAGATCGTTCAGACTGAAAAATACCACCCAAGACAACCGTTTCACCATTACCAACAAGTACTTGAGTTAGTACCTCATTTGTTTCAATACTTGGAATACCTGCGGTCACTTCGCCACGGTTATCCTGATTGATCTTAAGATCCATAATGACCTGATCGTCTGGCGTAATTTGAGGCGTCACTTCTAAAGATAGCACGGCCTCTTTAAAGGAAACTGAGGTTGCACCAGAAGACGAAGCTTCCTGATAAGGAATTTCCTCACCCGATTTAATTGTCGCGGTTTGACGATCAGCCGTTACAATTTTCGGCTGGGCAACGATCTCACCCTTTCCATCAGATTCGAAAGCAGATAATTCCATATCAATTAGATAGTTATCACCACCAAAACCAATCGCTAAGGAAGAGCTGTTCGATCTGGTTACACCTAAATCAACAGCCAAAGCACCTGGAAATGAAATACTGTTACTATTTCCGTTCGCTATATCTGTCAGTTCACTAAGCGTCCCAGACGATCCACCTATACGGAACAAGTTATCTCCGCTACGATCTAAACCGCCACCACCCCACTGAATACCCATTTCTTCAGCTATATTCGAACGAGCTCTTACAATTCTAGCCTCAATCAATACCTGACGAACCGGAATATCCCAGGTAGATATCAATTTACGAATCTGCTCCTGCTTCTCTGATGTCTCTCTCACACTTATAGTATTCGTTCGTTCATCAGATGAAATAAAGCCTCGCTCTGAAATCAGCTCACTGTCCTGGCGCAATAGCTCCACAATATCTGCCGCTTTTGCATAGTTAATCTGAACGATCTCCAAACGTACCGGCGCTAATGCTGCAACCTGTCGGTTAGCTTCCAATTCAAGCTTTTCACGCGCCGCTATTTCTTCGGCTGGAGCGACAAGCAGTACATTACCCACCGTTCGCTTATCTAATCCTTTTGTTTTTAGAATCAGCTCTAGAGCCTGATCCCAAGGTACATTCTGTAAACGAAGGGTAATACTTCCACCCACGGTATCACTTGCAACCAAGTTAAGGCTGGTAAAGTCAGCAATTAACTGAAGAACAGCTCGCACTTCAATATTCTGGAAGTTCAAAGATAGCTTTTCACCAGTAAACGGAAACTTATCCTTTTTACGCTGATCGACTTCTTCTTCTGTTAGCGCTTCAACACTCACGGTAAATTTATTATCAGCCTGGTAAGCCAGGTAATCATAATGACCAGAAGCTTTAATTCTAATTAAGGCATCACCATCAACGATATCTGAATCAATACGACGAACAGGTGTTGCAAAGTCGACAACATCTAGACGCTGTCGAAGCCCCATAGGTAAGTCAACCTTTGGCATGCGTAACTGAATATGGCCACCCACTTCTGACATATCAATATCTACGTCAGGCGAAGCAAAGCTAACGACTATCTGGCCATCGCCCTTTTCACCACGCTGAAAGTCAATATTGGTTATGCCATTTCTATCCGCAGCAACTTTCCTAGAAAACGTATTCGCTGCTGGCATTGCTTCTGGCGATGACGCGACAGCTTGGTATGCTTCACCAGCACCCTCTGAGCCCACCAATACAAACAGCGTATTTCCACTCGTTCGCGTGCTATAGGGCACTAAGTCAACTAAATCAAGAATTACACGGGTTCGGTCCTTGGTGCCGATTACAGTCATGCGTTTCGCATTTCCCATACCAAGATTATGGTATTTCTCTGCCAGCTTACTGCTAGCGCCCGGTAAATCGAGCGCTATTCTTGCTGGTTTTTCAATCGTATAGCCATTCACTTCCGGCGGCGTTTCATCAAAAATCAAGGAAATTTCAACTCGATCTCCAGGCAGAGAAGCGAAGCTAACATCGTTAAGGTTAGCGGCATTTGCATTCATTACTGCAAAGAAGCAAACTCCAATCAGGGTTATTAATTTACGCGTCTGAAGGACCATTTCTGTAAACCTTAATATTCTACTTACTTTTGACTTAAACATGTTTGCTCTATTTGATATATCATTCATTATTCCCAAGCCCCCTTAATTACTGATCGTCCAGCGAGATGGTTCGCGGCCTTTCAAGCCAGCCGCCATATCCGTTGGGAACAATTTCAATCAAATCAATCTGACCAACTCTTACATCTACAATTCGGCCATGGTTTTTACCCATATACTGCCCAACCTTGGCCATATGTACGCTCTGCAACTCATCAGCAATCAGCGCCCACAAAATATCTTGTTCATTTCGCTGAAGCGTACCAACCATTTTTAACTGCCCTAGAGAGTATGACTCCAGAACCTCAGGAACTCGATCAAAATCCGGCTTAACGTTACTTTGATCTTTTTGTATCTCTACCACGCTTACCACAACATCTTCAGGCGGCAAAAAAGGTGAACGTCTATTCGCAGCACTGTATGTAAATGCTCTATATACTTGTACTTCAGGCAAAGCCTCTATTTTTCCACGCGGCTTGGCATCAGCCTCTGCCATAAAGCGATCTAAATCACCAAAGCCACTACTCGTACCACAACCACTCAATAGAACACTTGATACGAGCACGAGAGACAAGAAAATTTTATTCATTATCTTCTCCTCCCTTTCTTCTTCTTAGATTGCCTACTTTTTTCTCTGTCTGCCTCAGTACCATAACGATATGTCTTCGCTTGCACAGTCATTTGCAGCTTATGACTGCTGCGCCCCTGACTATTTCCTTTAGACTTACTCTGCGTCTTGGAAATATTCATATCATGCAAAGTCACGATTCGTGGCAAGCTTGCAACACCACTCACAAAAGATGCGATGTCGTGATAAGTACCCGCAACCACGATTTCCATTGGTAATTCAACATAGAACTCTTTGGAAACCTCTGGCTTCAACTGAATGGATTCAATTTCCAAACCGCTTCCTAGCCCGGTATTGGTAATATCTTCAAGTAGGCCCGGAACCTCTGTTTTTGCAGGCAACTGCTTAAGAAGTACACCGAAAGACTTTTTCATATCTTCCATCTGTAAGCGAAAAGCCTCAAGATTTGCTACTTTATAAGCTCTACTTTCATACTGCTGCTTCAAGCTTGCTTCTTCTGCAGCGACTCTATCAAATTCGGTATATTGATCCTGAATCAGAAAGAAATAACCGCCTATAAGCAGCGCTAAAAAGACAACAACTAATACAATTGCTTTAACAGGTGTAGGCCATGAGCCTGCATTATTAAAGTCTATATCATTGGGATCAAAGCCTTTCAGGCTTTCCATAGATTCAGAAAAACCCACTATTTAGTCCCCTTTTCACTTGATTCCTGATCTTCAGCTAACTCAGGGGTCACCTGCTTAACACTAAGATCAAAACTATTTAGAGTCCCGTCATCACCTTTAATCGCACTCACGTCTTTCAGATTAGGGTTAGAAAACCAGACTGATGTTTCAAAGTTTCGCATCAAACCTGAAATACGGTTATTAGATTCAGCCAAACCCGTAATCTCTATGAGATCCTCTTTTCGCTCAAGGCTTTCATAATAAAGGCCATCTGGAAGTGTTCTCACCAACTCATCCATCACACGAACGATAACCGGGCGTGTTCCCTGTAAGTCCTGAATGACCTTCATTCTATCCAAAAGCTCTTTCTTTTCTTTTTTCAGCTCTTTGATCTCTTTAATTTTCTTATCCAGCTCAGCCATTGAAGAGCTTAAATAATTATTTCGAGACTTTTGAGTTTCAATTTCGGAGCTAACATAGTCTTGCCACAAAAACACGAGCACGACAGCAACAACAAGGACAGCGATCAACGATGTAATAAAATTCCGCTGCTTCTCGGCCCGGAGTTCTTCTCGCCACGGCCTAAGGTTAATAGAAGGCATTAATCAAAACTCCTCATAGCCAAACCACAAGCAATCATCAGTGATGGTGCATCATTGCTTAACGCAGACGCATTCACCTTTGAGCTTAAGGTCATATCAACGAAAGGGTTAGCCACAATAGTCTTGATCCCTGTTTTCTCTTCAACCAGCTCTACAAGTCCGTTTATTGACGCGACACCGCCAGCAAGCACGACATAATCGACTTCATTATATTGGCTTGAGGAAAAGAAGAACTGTAATGAACGGGCGACTTGTTGAACGACTGCCTCTTTGAAAGGAGCTAAGACTTCACGCTCGTAGTCATCTGGCAAGCCACCTTGCTTTTTAGCTAGCCCGGCCTCTTCAAAAGATAAGCCATAACGTCGCTGAATTTCTTCTGTCAGTTGACGACCACCAAATAACTGCTCTCTTGTATAGATCGTTTTGCCATCGGCAAGTACGCTCAATGTCGTCATCGTTGAGCCAACATCGACAATTGCGACTGTCTGCTCTTCACCTTCAACGCCAATTTGCGAACCGACAAGTTCAAAGGATCGTTCAATTGCGTAAGCTTCGATATCGATAACTTTCGATGTTAAGCCACCAATTTCCAGGGCTTCTTCCCGAAGTTCAACATTCTCTTTTCGACAAGCAGCTAATAATATATCAACCTGGTCAGCGCCCGACTCTGACTCGCCAAGCACTTCAAAGTCGATAGCCACTTCATCAAGAGGATAAGGTATATATTGATCAGCCTCGACAACGATCATATTTTCCAGCTCAGACTCGTTAAGCCCACCCGCCATTTGTATGGTTTTGGTGATAACAGCTGAACCCGCAACGGCAGCAGAAGCTAATCGACTATTAGCACGCGAGCGAGTCACCACCTTTCCGATGACTTCACCAACCAACTCCGAGTCATTAATATTCTTCTCTACTACGCAGTTACTAGGTAGCGGTTCCACGGCGTAACTCTCTACGCGGAACTTTTCACCATTCTTTGACAACTCCAATAATTTTACTGAAGAAGAACTGATATCGATTCCTAACAAGGAATCTTTTTTCTTTCCAAACAATCCAAACACGCGAAAACCCATTAAATTAATGGCAGCTACTTTGATT
>NZ_LWGJ01001177.1:0-6563 GCF_001635845.1 Oleiphilus sp. HI0132
ACGCGTAAGCATGAAAATGGTTTTGAGCTTCGAGTTCATCCGACGTTAATCCCTCAGGACCAGCTGATCGCTAAAGTCGATGGCGTAATGAACTCGGTATTGGTCGATGGTGATGCGGTTGGTCAAACATTGTACTATGGTGCCGGTGCTGGCTCAGAAGCAACAGCTTCAGCGGTAATTGCGGATATTATTGATATCGCACGAATAGGCGATAATAAAGGCTTTGTACCGGTTCCTTACCTTGGCTTCAGCGCTGACAAGATTCAAGACTTATCGGTACTGCCAATCGAAGAAATATCTTCTGCGTATTACTTGCGTGTTACTGCTGAGGACCACCCGGGCGTATTGGCCAAGATCGCGTCGATTATGAGTGACCTGGGGATTAATATTGAGTCAGTGATGCAAAAAGAAACCGACCGAGAGGGTGATTGCATTCCGCTTGTATTATTGACCCATGAAGTGCAAGAGAAGCAAATTAATACTGCTATAGAGCAGATAGAAGCGCTTGAAACGACAAGAAAAGAAGTCGTGAAGATACGCGTTGAGCACTTTAACCATTAATTAGAAGAACCTGAAGGCAGAGCCTTCTTGTTTACGATAGAAATTTTGCTTGGATAGATAAACGTGAAATATATTAGCACACGCGGCGAAGCGCCCCCTTTATCATTTGAAGATGTTTTGTTGACTGGTTTAGCGCCAGATGGTGGGCTCTATGTACCCGAAACCTTACCTCGTTTTACTCAGGAAGAAATCGCATCCTGGGCAGGCCTTCCATACTCTCAGTTAGCTTTCAATGTTATGTACCCCTTTGTTGAAGGTGAAATTCCTGAAGATGATTTCAGGGACATGGTTGAAAAAACCTATGAGGTGTTTGATCACTCTGCCGTCGCACCTTTAGTGCAAGTGGATGCTAACGAGTGGGTGATGGAGTTATTCCGCGGTCCTACACTGGCATTTAAAGACTTTGCCTTACAGCTACTAGGTCGCTTGTTGGATTATGTGCTTAAGAAAAGAAATGAGCGTGTAGTTATTATGGGTGCGACTTCTGGCGATACTGGTTCTGCCGCGATAGAAGGCTGTAAACACTGCGACAACGTCGACATCTTTATTTTGCATCCGCATAACAGAGTATCGGATGTACAGCGTAAACAAATGACGACGGTATTGGGTGATAACGTTTTCAACATTGCTATTGAAGGTAACTTCGATGACTGTCAGCACATGGTTAAAAACAGCTTTGCTGACCAGTCCTTTTTAGAAGGTACTCGCCTGGTTGCTGTGAATTCAATAAACTGGGCGCGAATTATGGCTCAGATTGTCTATTACTTCAGTGCATCCTTAGCGCTTGGTGGCCCTCATAGGAGTGTTGCTTTTTCGGTTCCAACTGGTAATTTTGGCGATATTTTTGCGGGTTACTTAGCTCGGAATATGGGTTTACCTATTAGTCAGTTAGTTGTTGCTACTAACAAAAATGACATTCTGCATCGTTTTATCAGTGCTAATCACTATAAAATGCAGCCTTTAGAGCACACACTTTCCCCAAGTATGGATATTATGGTCTCAAGCAACTTTGAGCGTTTAATGTTCGACTTATATGGACGCGACGGAAAGGCTTTGGCGAAGCAGATGGAATCCTGGAAAACTGACGAAGGTTCCGTAGAAGAGTATCGCTGGCGTGCTGCCAGAAAGCTCTTTGATAGCTGGTCTCTGAATGATGAGCAAACATGTCAGTTGATTAAGGATGTTTACGAAGAGACTGAATACTTGATTGATCCACACACTGCTATTGGTGTGGGTGCCGCACGCGAGTGCCGCCGTGATGGCAGTATACCAATGATTACCTTGGCTACTGCACACCCTGTTAAGTTTCCTGAAGCTGTCGAGAAGTCCGGGCTTGATGTAGCGCCAGAGCTTCCCCACCATATGAAAGACCTTTATGATAGGGAAGAGCGTTATGAGGTTCTTCCAAATGACATGGCTAAAGTACATGCCTTTGTCGCAAAGCACAGACGCGGCTAAGCATATCTGTGATTAAAAAAGCCGGACGCTGTTCCGGCTTTTTTGTGGCTTATGTAATTCACTTCGTCGGTTCTTACTTTTACCAAACAGGCTCCAATGATGAAAATAGTTAGACGCACGCTCTCGGAAGGGGCTCCGGTGATGGACGGGTTTTCGCCATTATTAAGCCGGATTTATCAGGCGAGAGGGGTGCACAGTGCGAAAGAGTTAAGCTATCAACTTGCTGACCTGGAATCATCATCTTCTCTAAAAGGCCTGAACGAGGCGCTTGAAGTTTTATATAATGCGCTCGTTGCACAGCAGCATATCTTAATTCTTGGAGACTTTGACTGCGATGGTGCGACGAGTACAGCCTTGGCTGTTCTTGTACTTCGAGAGATGGGGGCGAAAGAGTGCTCTTATATTGTGCCCAACCGTTTTGAATTCGGCTATGGCCTGACGCCAGAAATCGTTGACTATGCTGCAAAATTAAAGCCTGACCTAATCGTTACTGTTGATAATGGTATTGCTAGTGAAGCAGGCGTAGAGCGGGCCAAGTCACTCGGTATTAAGGTTTTGGTTACTGATCATCACTTGCCGGGAGATACCCTACCTAAAGCTGATGCAATCGTGAATCCAAATCAACTCGGTTGTGAATTTCCCAGCAAAAATGCCGCAGGGGTAGGGGTTATATTTTATGTTTTAAGTAGTCTTAGAACCTTGCTTAAAAAGAGACAATGGTTTGAACAGAGACAGCTTAAAGAACCCAATATGGCTTCATATCTTGATTTGGTTGCTTTGGGGACTGTCGCTGATCTGGTGGCGCTCGATCACAACAATCGCGTACTGGTTTCCCAAGGGCTTAAACGTATTCGGGCAGGTTATTGTCGTCCTGGAATCAAAGCGCTTTTGTCGCTCGCGGGTAAGGAGTTGTCGGGCGTTAAATCGAGTGATATGGGGTTTATCGTTGGTCCGCGGCTAAATGCGGCGGGTCGCCTTGATGATATGTCACAGGGTATCGAATGCCTATTAGCTGATAGCGAGGTTAGGGCAATGTCTATCGCGCAGCGCCTGGACCAGCTGAATGTCGAGCGCAAGCGCATTGAAGCCGAAATGAAACAGGATGCTGAAGCCCAGGTACAAAGCATTCTGGACAAGTCTACGGAAAGCTTGGCTCTTGAGAACTTGTCGTGGGGGTTGAGCTTATATGAGCCACATTGGCACCAAGGTGTCATTGGGATATTAGCTTCACGTATCAAAGAGCTATTTCATCGGCCCGTAATCGCTTTTGCGCCTGCTAGCGATGATCCGCTGATTCAGAATAGGGAGCTAAAAGGATCTGCGCGCTCTATACCCGGGCTTCATATGCGCGATGCTCTGGACCTGGTATCTAAGCGCCACCCAGAGCTGATTAAAAAGTTTGGTGGCCATGCGATGGCGGCGGGTTTGTCGATTGATGAAGCGAGCTATCCGCATTTTAATGAAGCGTTTGACCAAGTCGTAAGAGAGTTATTGAGGGAAGAGGATATGGAGTCGGTTATCCTTACCGATGGCCCATTGAATGAGTATGAGTCAACAGTTCAGCAAATAAGAGAGCTTGAAGCTGCTGGGCCTTGGGGTCAACGCTTTCCAGAACCTTGTTTTGAAAATACCTTTGAATTGGTACAGAGCAGAGTATTAAAAGAAAAACACCTCAAGCTAGTATTAAAAATGGAAGGTGGTCATGAGTTGTTTGACGCGATTCAATTTAATAGTCCATGGGTAAGTCAGCACTTGCCTGAAATGGCTAGAGTGGTCTTTAAACCGGGAATAAACGAGTTTCGAGGGCGAGTAAGTGTTCAATATATTATTGAGTATTTAGAGCCAGTTTCATGATTATTATCGTAAAAGCAGGCGTTCTTTCTTTGGAATAGAGCTTCGAATTTCTCTTTTACCAATCTATTGCCTATACTTTTTCCATATTTCTTGGACGAAAGAACGAGTGCTATGAAGCAGGAAAGTAAGAAAGTTGTTGGCCCTTCAATGAAGCGAAGAGATCCAAGAACGGAACAAATCACCAAAGAACTATCAGAAGATCTTTCAACTAATAAGCATACTCAGCACCAGGATGACTGTGCTAGAGCTGAACGAAGTGCACATGTAGGTCCCAGAAATAGAGTCTTCAGCAGTTTGATCTTTAAAATGAGCTTGGGCCTTGTTCTGTTTATCGCAGCAGTTGTAGCCGCCAGCTATTTTGTGACTCAGACAAAAGGCAAGCAGGTCATTTCCGAGCAGGCTGAAAAGCTAAATCGAGAGATTGGCCAGAATATTGTTTTAAAGCTGCAACAACGCCTTGTTGCGACTGAGACATTGACCACGACTTTAGCAAAACTCGGTGTCTCGCTTTCCAAAGATGTTGCTACATTTAAAGATTTATTGCCAAAGGTTATTGATCAAGCGGGAATGTCAAAGCTTGTTGCCGGTGGTGGTGTTTGGCCCGAACCCAATCAGTTCAAAGAAGGCGTGGAACGTCGGTCCTTTTTTTGGGGGAGAAATGAGCAAGGTGTCTTAGAGTATTTCGACGATTACAACGACCCCAAAGGGAATGGCTACCACAACGAAGAATGGTATGTTCCTGCCCGTTATTTAAAACACGGGCGTGCTTACTGGTCAAAGTCTTATATGGACCCTTATTCATTAGAACCGATGGTAACTTGTACGGTGCCAATGTTCGAGAATGGCGTTTTCAAGGGTGTCGCAACAATCGATCTAAGGTTAACTGGCTTGTCTGAGTTTATGTCTGAGCAGGCAAAATTAATTGGGGGCTATGCTTTTGCCTTAGATCGAAATAATCGCTTACTGTCATTCCCAGTCGAAGTTAATAAGCAAGCTCAGTTCCTAGACCTCAAAGGCTTCGTCAAACATGAATATCCGACTATGTCAGACATTTCAGCAACTAACTCCGGTTTCCAGCAAATAGAAAGTTACCTTAAAACGGTAAGTACTTCGCTCAGTAATGGGGCAGGTGATGATAAATTCAGTGCTGAAGTTAAACGCTTAGCAGAGGTGCTGGCTGAAGAATCTTATCAGGTTGAAGTTGAAGAAGGCTCTACGATAGCCGCTTTCTTGTTAGGTTTGCGGTTTGAAGCCTCAACAAATAAACCACTAATCTTGAAAGATGACCCTATTCTATTAGAGGCTTCATCAATCAGAGTCTTGAGCCTTCCCAATATTGGCTGGAAGATCGTACTATCTATGCCTGCCCGGTATAGTATTGCGGTAGTAGATGAAATATCTGACGGCCTATTAAGCAATCTCTTAGTACTGTTAGTTTTCAGTGCTCTCTCTTATATTATCTTCTTCAACCTGGTCTTCATGGAGCCTATTAATAAGCTGACCCAGCAGGTGAGAAAGCTTGTTAGCCGTGAAGATTACGTAACGCGTCTGAAAATACCTAGCAGTAGCGAACTTTCCCAGTTAGCGAGCTGGTTTAATATTCGTACCTCTCAGCTGAGTGAAACCTTAGATGAGCTTAAGCAGCGAAACTCACAGTTGGATGACGCCAGAGAAGTTGCTGAAAGCGCTAACAGAAGTAAAAATATTTTTCTCGCATCCATGAGTCATGATATTCGAACGCCAATGAATGCCATCATTGGTTTGTCGGATGTGTTAAAGAAAACCAAACTCGATGCTGAGCAGGATAAGTTTGTAAATGTTATCAACTCTTCAGCTCAGGCTTTATTGTCCTTAATTAACGATATAATGGACTTTTCTAAGATCGAGGCGAATCAGTTAGATCTAGAAAGCATTCCTTTCGATTTGCGTCAGGTAGTTGATGACTGTGCAGATCTAATCAATTTTCAGGCACAAGAAAAGCGTTTGGAATTTATTTATTATCTATCTCCAGATATCAATCGCTGGGTCAAAGGCGACCCGAATAGAATACGACAGGTTATTCTGAATCTTGCTGCAACTGCGGTCAAGTTTACCAGTTCCGGGCGAGTTGAATTGTGGTTGGAATCGGCTTACCAGAATGACAACAATACCCAGCTAATTGTGGAAGTTCGAGATACCGGTATAGGGCTATCAAAAACTGCGCAAAGTAAGCTGTTTACTCCTTTCGTTCAAGGTGACTCTTCGACAACTGGAAAGTATGGCGGTACGGGCTTAGGGTTGACTATTTGTAAGCACTTGGCTGAGTTGATGGGTGGTAGCGTAGACTTTAGAAGTGAAGAAGGTATTGGCACAACGTTTATTTTCAAACTCAAACTGCAATGCCAGCAAGACAAAAATGTAGTACTACATGACGCTCAAAGAAAAACTGCATTGCCGACTAAAGTTCTATTGCTGGAAGGCAAGGATCACTTCCAAAACAGTGTGCTGGAACAGTATTTTAGAGCAGCAAAGATTGAATTTGAAACCTTCGTTAGTGTCTCATCCTGGTTGTCAGTGTTGGCTAAAGAAAGCCCTGATTCCTTGGTAACAGTATCGGTTGATTCCACCTTGCTATATGAACTCGAGTCAATGGAATCCCAGCTGCCTGACCCCCTTAAAAACCATAAAACTGTTTTAATGACTGATAAGGA
>NZ_LWGJ01001178.1:0-4090 GCF_001635845.1 Oleiphilus sp. HI0132
AAAAATATCTCAGCAAGTGGTATATTCTTAACATCAGCATAGATTAATTGCGAGCTACCTTCTCGCTTAGACAGCACTTTCAATTGGTTCCAGGTAATAGATTATGGGTTTCTTAGCAGGTAAAAAAGTTCTTATAGTTGGCATTGCAAGCAAGCTATCGATTGCAACCGGTATCGCTAATGCCTTTCACCGAGAAGGCGCAGAAATAGCGTTAACCTATCAAAACGAGAAGTTGAAAAAGCGAGTTGAAGGGTTTGGTGAAGCATGGGGATCAAAGCTAATTCTACCCTGCGATGTTGCCGACGACGAGCAAATTTCTCAGGTCTTCGAAGAGATTGCTAAGGTGTGGGATGGCATTGATATAATCGTGCATTCCGTAGGCTACGCTCCCGCCCACGAACTAAACGGTGATTATGTTGATGTAACCACCCGTGAAGGTTTTCAAATCGCTCATGATATTAGCTCTTATAGCTTTGTTGCTTTGGCGAAAGCAAGCCGTGAGTTAATGAAAGGGCGAAATGGGTCATTACTAACCCTAACCTACTTAGGCTCAGAAAGAACCTTGCCAAACTACAACGTAATGGGCTTGGCAAAGGCCAGTCTTGAAGCAAACGTTCGTTATATGGCCGGTAGCCTTGGGCCTGAAGGAACGCGTGTTAACGCCATATCAGCTGGCCCCATTCGTACATTGGCTGCATCCGGCATTAAGAACTTCCGAAAAATGCTATCTGAAAATGAACAGCAAACACCACTTAGACGTAACGTGACTATTGACGAAGTTGGCAATGCTGCTGCTTTTTTATGCTCAGATCTAGCTAGCGGAATTAGCGGAGAAGTATTATTTGTTGATGGTGGCTTTAATACTAGCGGCATGCGTTCACTAGAAGAAAGCTAAACCGCTTAGATAACTGCTATTTTAAGGACTACGTCACTGAAAACGGTAAGCACATACTGGTAGTCTATGCAGTCCTTGAGAAGTGCTTTTGTACATGCCTTGTACATCTTTGTGCGACGTTTAATTTTTGTGATGGATACGTATAGTGGAACGTCTTTTTTACCGCATTAGGCTTGCTTTTGTCCTATTGACATTTACCTTCGCCCTAAGTCTAGGCGGCTGCGCAAACATCAAGCAGGCGTCTCAATCTTCGACCTCCTTGTCTAATTTTCTTGGCTTTTCCGAGCTACCTGACTGGTACATTACGAGCAAGTATAGTTATAGTGACTCCCAGTGGATCGAAAACGACTTTAATACAAAAATCCATTATCGCGACGTAGGCGAAGGCCCTGTAATACTTCTACTTCACAGCGAACTTTCCTCACTTCATGCTTGGGAGGATTGGATCGACATTCTGAGTAATGACTTTAGATTGATCGCAATAGACCTGCCAGGATCAGGGCTTACTGGCGCACCACACTGTGTTTCTGATAGTACAGACACTTGCGCCGAAAATTTATCGAGCGATTACATTGTCCACACACTTGAATACTTTATTGAAGATCTTGGCATAAATAAATTTTCGCTTATTGGCAGTTCCTACTCCGGTTATTTGGCCGCACAGTACGCGGGTCTGCAGCACCCCGAAAAATTGGATAAGCTTGTACTAATTAGCCCTAAAGGATTCCAACAAGAGTTACCATGGATACTTAACTATGCCACAACGTCTGGCATGGATATATTCAGCAAATACATACAACCCTCAGGCGTTATCACTGAAATTGTTCAAGACTTTTATGGTCTGGAAAAACCATCGCGCGCCGTAACCGAGAGGTATCTGCACCTTGCCCAAACTGAAGGTACCCACGCGACCAACATCAAACAGCTGAAACTTGTCCGTGCTTTAATGGAGCATGGCATGCTGCTCGATCTCAGCGAAATTGAAGTTCCTTCGCTTATCATGTGGGGTCAGTCCGATAAGTGGGGAGACCCTAGCCATGCGCAACGCTGGCATAAGGCGCTGCCTAACTCAACCTTGGTCACCTATCCAAACTACGGCCACGCGCTAATGGAAGAAGGTAAAGAACTAACGGCTGCTGATGCTGCGGCATTCATTAACGAAGAACCTGTACCAAGCCTTAATAACGGTGTAGGCAATGGCCTATCAATCGAAGACCACTTGAACGAATTTGACAAAGACTCACTGTTTGGCACAGAGCTTGAAGAAATGGAAGACGCGGAGTAGTTCAAAAGCCTTACGTATTAGTTAAGGTATTTTGACATCAGAAACTTCCAATCTACTATTTCAGTCCCATCGGAATCGTAAAGTAGTAAGCCGGTTAGATAATCAGACTTATATGGTTTTACCCATCTCACTTCTGCGGTTAACCTGAAGTTTTTATTTTGTTCTGGCAGATCAATTATAAGACTGTGAATAGCGCCTTGCGTTAGAGGTTCATCGACATAGGCTTGAAGGCCATTCGCGGACAAATCAACACATTCACATTGTACAACGTGAGCAGGTCTATCATCCCCAGGTTCACGTGACACTGTTTCAATATAAATATCTGCATCAACGTTCAAACGCGCTTCTACTCGCTTCTCATCAATATCAAAGTACTTTTTTAAGTCTTCATCATTCATGCTAGTAACCATTTTTATTTTGCCATACGCAATCGGCTTACAACCCTTTGCAAGCTGTCTTCAAATTCTGCTCCGTCGCTCAAAAATTCCATTTTGTTTGTCACAACAAGGTCCACAAGGTCAACTTCTTTATATTCCTTTTTCTTAATCCCGAGCTTATCAACAAAAATGAATTTACTACTCGCAGCAATCTTCACTACTAGCTTATAGCGCTCCGCTTGGTCACCAATCGTAAGTGAGACCCAAGCACCTATAGTCAATTTCTGTACTTTCGCTAGTGCTGATACTTCAAGTTGGGCTTTTTTCTTATCTTCGCGCCTTTTAAGTAGTTCTTTAGTACGTTCGGCAATTTCCTGCGCTCTCTTTTCTGCCTCTTCTTCGGCAAGTCGTTTTTCTTCGAGCAGTCTCTCTGCTTCTTCTTTCGCTTTCTCGGCGGCAGCGATTCTGGCTTTCTGCTGTGAATCAGCTACTCGCATCAGCCCCTTAACACAAGCATTAAACACAACAGAGAATGACTCCCCTTGCTTGTAAGGTTTAATCTCACCTTGATTGAGCAAGTGGTCTAACTCCTGACGGGTATATATGCCCGTTTTCATCCCCAAATAATTACCAAACAAAAACAAGCCAGCATAGTCAAAGCGGTTCAATAATATCATTGAAGGTGAACTAGCTTGGTCTGTACCCATTACAAACCAGTCACTTTCTTCAAGATTGAGTTTTTCTACCGAATCATTTTGAGGTACGGAGCTATCACCAACCTCATCTTTATATAATATTCTTGAGATATCGAAATGACTAAATTGTTCATTAAGTGTTATATCAGTCGGTACTGAAGTATAGGGAACAAAAGAATCGCAGAACTCTTGTTTAAGCAATGAAACCATACTTTCTTCTAAGGCATTGAATATGCTTTCGTCGTAAGCAATATTCGATCTATCAAGAACCTTCTTGAGATCGTCAACCAAGCTATCAGCTAACTGAAATAAAGCCTTGCCCTGCTGGCAAAAGGCCTTCATCAAAGACTGGGTCAATTTGTCGATTTCGGCATCCAGACGCACATGAAGACCGTCTTCGCATACCAAATGTACAGCCACACTGTTAAGCCAATAAGAATCCAGAAAGCACTGTAAACTCTCGGGAAGTTTTTTACGTGCAAAAACCGAATCAATGTAGCTTTGTGCACACCAAAAGCTGAAACGTTTCCAGCATAATTGAGACTCTGACTCGATTAGACGCTGAGTAACCTTTGTAAACTTTGAGCGTTGCTTATCTTGGAAGTCTTTCCACTTAAGTTCAGCATCCTCAATCAGCTCCAGGTTTGAATGGAGATTTGCTATTACTTGAGTGCTGACGTCATTCAATTGTTCAAGAAGTAAGTGCTTGGAACGCTCGGGGACGGCGCTCCAGCCAATACAGTCTGTAGCTATCAGTTCAAGCAAGCCAATGACAGAAGCAAGTATTTTCTTTTGGTCAACCCCTTCTTGCTGAAAAACTTTTTTTTGCTCTAGAAAA
>NZ_LWGJ01001179.1:0-9165 GCF_001635845.1 Oleiphilus sp. HI0132
TCATTCTGATGAAATCGCGTTTTTCATCCCAGGTACGGCTATACAGGTTATTCATCTATTCAACACCTCTTATGGATAAATGTCTCACCTTCATTTATATGTCTAAATATGGTTGCTGTCAAAGAGCAAAACCACAAGATATTCGACTATTAGCAATTGGTAAGATTCTAGTAATAAGTTGATGCGGATGAAATTCACCCCAGCGCATCAAGCTTGATGATACCGCTGGGGCAAAAGTTTTTCTATGGTGTGTTGCTCATTTTTAGAACGAAATGGGCAAATAATAGACTAAGTGTTTGTTTTTAAAGCAGCCTAAAAAATAAGCTTTTTTACGCCCAGCTATCATTTTTCTTAGAAGGTTTAATGATAGGAATTAATAAAGTTAGAATTACACCAAGTGTTACCAGGCCACCCCCGATTAACATCATGTTAGAATCTGACTTATCTTTTAATCTAAGATTCTCGGTTTGGATCAGTTCTAATTCGTTTCTAAGCTGCTCATTACTTTCTCTAAGCTCACGATTTCGCTTATCTAGATTAAGGGCATTGGCCGAAATAGACTTAATGTTCTTTAGCTCTTTGCTATTAGCATTAAGCTCTGAAGTGGTTTGAGTATGTTCTTTGCTAAGACTCTGGTGCTTCTTTTTCAAGTTGGCCAGTTGAGTTTGAGTTTCTTCGTAGTTAGCTTTTAGTTTAGCTAACTCCTGATTAGCTTGGGCTAGCTTAACTTTAGCAATAGGCTGCGCCGTTAGATATCTAGAAGGCAGATAGCCTTCTATGCCGCTTGGCGTTTTAACGTGTGCGTAGCCAGAGCTCAGCTTTTCAATAATTTCCAGCTTGGTGCCGCTCTTAAGTCCTTTGTGGACAATCCTAAACCCGACTCCTTCGCCGCTGCGTAAGGGAACTAAAAGGGTGTCGTCTATGTACATAGTTTCAGCTGATGCAGAGCTGATAGCCAACGCGAGTAAGCATATAGAGGCCGCGATCTTTGAAAGGAATGATGTTTTCACGATTTGTATCCTGTATTTCGTAGTAAGCCCGTTTTAAACAACGAGTCGTAAAGTCAGTAGCGTTAGCCCCGGTTTAGGTCGCTTGATAAGTGTTCTAACTAAGGTAGAACTTTCTTAAATGGTTTAACCGTAACGTTTTCATAAACGCCGGCTGCAACGTAAGGGTCTTGGTCTGCCCATGCTTGGGCTTCGTTTAAAGAACCAAACTCTGCTATTACCAAACTTCCTGTAAAACCTGCTTCACCTGGATCTTCCGAGTCAGTCGCAGGGTGTGGGCCGGCAACAAATAAGCGGCCTTGTTGTTTTAGTTCTTCTAGTCTTGCCAAATGAGCAGGTCTTGCAGATTTGCGCTTTTCTAAACTATTTTCGATATCCTGGGAGATAATTGCGTAGTACATGTGTTTCTCTATTGTTTCAATGTTTGGTCGTAGACTAATTAAAGCATTCTAAGGCTATTGATGGATGATGTCTTCAAAATCCAAGCCCGTTAATCGTTTTATGTGCTTAAAGAGGTAGAGCATTGCGTATATCATCACGATGACGCAGGGTATTGTAATAACCGGGTAGCTAAGCAGGTTCATTGTACCAAGCTCGTCATTGAACTCGGCAGTTCCCGAAGGGCTGACGACTATGTACTTTGCCAATGCATAGTTTAGAGCAGCGGAAAGCATGAAAGAGCCCGCTAGTATATAAGTGGCTGTTTTTAAGACACGTTCAAAAGCGCCTTGGTTATTACTTTTGTCGAGAGCTTCATCGACCTTATCAATTTGCAGAATCTTGTCGTTATAAATAAATGTTTTGACCAAGGGGTACTTGGTTTTTAGTGAAACAATCGTACCTATAGCAATGATCAATGGTATGCTGGCTTCTTTGATTGCAATATATTTTGCATCGAGTTCCAATAGGCCAATGCCGCTGGTGAGTAGAATGCTAATAAAGCCTAACGCTGGGATGAATCCGAATTTTCGCTCTTTGATGAACTGGTAAATACCAAAGAGTAGTGGGAAGGAAAGGCCAAAAATTAGTGCGTATACAGGTCCCAGGCTATCATCGCCGCTCAGATATTTTAGAATAACGGTAGGTAAAATAACGCAGATTGCGAGCTCAAGTAACAAATGACTGGTTTGCTGTTTTTGTGCAGGCTTCTTTGGCTGTGTTGAGGTGTCGATAGTATTTTCGCTCATAAGGTGATTGCGTTGTTCCGTATTAAAAGGTTGTACAAATAGTACGTGAATAAGCTTACAGGTTGGTGATTATATGTGGAAACTGTGAAGGTTCAAACTTACCATCTTTACATAACATGCTTTTATTAAACCTGAATGACACCAACCTTAGATAATCGTGGAGAGTTATGAACCGTTCGCCAATAGATTTACATTGCCATAGCCTGTCATCGGATGGCAGTTTGAGCCCTACAGAGCTTATTCAAAGGGCTGCGGCAAATGGTGTGAAACTCTTGTCTCTAACTGACCACGATACCGTCGCCGGTCAGCAAGAAGCTTTTGACGCAGCAAATGTTGAAGGGATTTCAATGGTGCCCGGAATCGAGCTTTCATGTGTTTGGGGAAACTTTACCATCCACGTTCTTGCCTACAACTATGACTTGAATTCGGGCTTGATGCAGGAAATTGAAGCAAAGCAGTTACAGTCACGTCATCAACGCGCAGAGCTAATTGCAGAAAAACTAGAAAAAAAAGGCTTTCCAGGCCTGTTAGATGCTGCTCGGGCTTTGACTCAGTCAGGGATCCCTGGCCGACCTCATTTTGCACAGGCGATGATTGACCTAGCTTATGTTAGCGATCATAACGAAGCCTTTAAAAAGTATCTGGGTGCGGGGAAGGTTGGCGATGTAAAAAGTTTATGGCCAGAGCTAAAAGACATGGTAAATAGTATTGTTAACGCAAAGGGGAGTGCTGTCGTTGCCCACCCCAGAAAATACAATATGACCCTGACTAAGCTGCGCAATATGTTGGTAGAATTTAAAGCGCAGGGAGGCGAAGGCATTGAGGTAGTTACCTCAGGGCAGAAGCAAGGGGAAGTCGGGATGCTTAGTGATTTGTGTCAGCGAATGGGGTTGAAAGGTTCAATCGGTAGTGACTTTCATTCGCCTGAATATCGCTGGGCTGAACTTGGGCGTATTCCTTCATTGCCAAAAAGTGTTCTGCCGGTATGGCAGGAGTGGGAGGCTTTTCAGTCTCTCGAGCTACAGTAAGAAAAGAACAATTCAAAATTATTAAGATTCATAAGGGCTCAAGTGATTAGAGTCTATAAAAAAGATGGAGAGAGAAAATGACACTATGTCCAATCGCAATGGTTTCTGGTTGTAAGTCTTGCCCGGTATTTAAGGTATGTCCGGGTAAATCAATAATTGGTGACAGCAAAAAGGAAGAGCCGGCTAAGCCAGAAAAGGAAGGATCTAAGGAATCATAAATGTTATAAGTAGGGGCTGCTGTGCCTCGCAGAGGGGTAGCAGGGGGCGACTCTTGGCTATTCCTCCTACTTGGCGAAATGTTGAAACGAAATAATTGACCTTTTTCTATGAATAATCTCCCTTTCGGAAGGTATCGTTTACCTTCATGGTGTCAGGCTTTGCTCGGTATTTGTCACCAATTACCGGTCAATAACTGGTTTGCTAAGCGTCTAGCCTTTCTAATGCGAAAGCCTGTATTGATGCGCAAGCAATCACCTATCGATGTTCAGGTAGAAGGTTTAAAGTTCAGGTTGTTTCCCAAAGGAAACTTATCCGATAAGCGCTTATTAACTATGCCTGGCTTGCTCGATGGCCAGGAGCGACGTTTTTTGGCGTCCGTCTTGAGTGATGGGGCTACAGTTCTAGATGTAGGTGCGAATATCGGCGGTTATGGTTTGCTACTTGCGTGGGAGCGGAAAGACCTAAAGCTTGTTGCTGTAGAGGCGCACCCAGAGCTCGCTGCTCGCTTGCAGCGGCATGTCGAATTTAATCAGCTTCAATCTCGCTGTAAGTGTTTGCAGCTTGCGGCTAGCCCGCAAAACTCATTGGTTAAACTCTATCTCGATGAGGTGAACCAAGGTTGTAATTCTTTGTCGGAAGGGGTTGAGCACCCTGAGAGAGTCAGCACTTCAATTGATGTAAAGGGTTTGACTATTAGTGAGATTTTGGCGCTTGCTGATATTGACAAACTCGAGCTGCTTAAAATGGATATTGAAGGTTTCGAGTTTCCTGTGTTGGAAAGCTTCTTAAATCACGCAGAAGAAGCTGCCTGGCCCAAATACCTGCAGCTAGAGCAGCATAAAGATGCAGCACTAAGCCCAGCGGTTTCTATGGCGCTATCGAAGGGTTATATAAAGGTGCTGCAAACCCGAATGAATGTGATTCTTGAAAAGCGCTAAAGGATAGATACGCCTTCTTTAGCGAGCATGTCGATTAGCCTAATCAAAGGTAGTCCAATCAGTATGTTTGGATCTTTGCCCTCAATAGACTCAAATAACGATATGCCCAAGCCTTCCATTTTAAAGCCTCCCGCACAATCATAGGCTTGTTCGCGTTCTATATAATTGATTAGCTGCTGCTCATTTAGCTTACGAAATTTGGTGGCGTAGCTTTCAACAGCGCTTTGATATTTGCCGGTCTTCGTATTGAGCAGGCACAAGCCTGTATAAAAGTATGCAGTTTTGCCTTGGCAGAGTGTTAGCTGCTCAAGATTGCGTTCTCTATTTAGGGGTTTTCTAAGTATTTGCTCGCCCAAGCATGCGACTTGATCAGAGCCAATGATTAGCGAATTAGGGTGGGATGCAGCCAGTGCTTGCGCTTTTCTTATGGATAAACGCTCGGCCATTTCCTTATAGTTTTCATTAGGGAGGTGAGACTCATCAATGTCAGGAGATGCACACTTGAAGTGCTGAATTATTTTTTCTAGAAGCGCCTTTCTATAGGTGCTGGAAGAGGCGAGTACGATGTCCATAGATATCCTTGTATTGCAGGAAGTTGCATTGCTAAAGCGCAGTGGCCAACAAAAAGCGCTTGTCTTTTTAAATCAATGTCAAAAATACACTTATTTCCTTTGACAATACAGGTCTTCGGCCCTAGAATTGCGCGCTTATGTCTGATCACTCGTTACCCAAGACGCTCGACCCCTTTAAATATGCAGACCAGAATAAGGATTTGCAGGGGCATATAGCGGTACATCTCATGTCTAGGCTGACTTCAATGTTAGTGGATTCTGAGGGTGTCGTTAATATTGACTTGGAATTTGGACGGGATGAGCAAAGGCTGCGTATATTGAAGGGCAAGCTTTCAGCTGAATTGAACTTGCTTTGCCAGCGCTGCTTACATCCGGTCAAAAAGACAATAAGTTCTGAGTTTCAGCTCGGAATTGTAATGAGTGACGAGCAAGCGCAAAACCTTCCGCGTGTTTATGAACCTTTATTGGTGGAAGATGAAAAGCTTGTTTTACTGGATGTGATAGAAGAAGAATTGATCCTGAGTTTGCCAATGTTCGCTTATCATGATGATTGCGAACCTGAAGAGTATAACGAAGGTGATATTGAAGAGAGTGTTGAAAGTGAGGTCGAAGAGACCAAAGAGAATCCTTTCAGCGTGCTTTCAGAACTGAATTTAAAGAAATAATCGGTGAGCTAAGCTCATCAATTGATTTGAAATACCCGCGGGAGAACAAATATGGCTGTTCAAAAAAGTAAGAAAACTCGTTCAAGACGTGGCATGCGTCGTTCACATGACGCGCTAGGCACTGCAACTTTATCTGTAGATCCAACTACAGGTGAGAAGCACTTGCGTCACCACGTTTCTGCTGACGGTTTCTACCGTGGCAAGAAAGTAATTGAGACATTAGAAGACTAGTACGTAAATACTAGTTTCTGAAGACGGCGAAATGTCTGTAGGAATCACCATTGCAGTTGATGCAATGAGTGGCGATGATGGCCCTCAGGTTGTTGTCCCTGCTGTTTTTGCCTATCTTGAAAAGCTTCAGTCAAATGATGCTTCTCAAGCGTCTCCGGCAGCCAGCTGCCAAAGCAAAGCCTTCAATATCATCCTTGTTGGAAAACAGGTTGAATTGGAGGCTTTGTTGCACTCCTACCCAGAAAATCCATCAATATCGATTGTTCACGCCGAAACCGTTGTCTCTATGGATGACCGTCCTTCTCGTGTGCTGCGCAGTAAGCAAGATTCCTCGATGGCTGTGGCACTCCAACTGGTCAAGTCTGGTCAAGCTCAAGCTTGTGTAAGCTCAGGAAATACCGGTGCTTTGATGTTGTTAGGGCGATCAATACTGGGAACCTTTCCCGGTATAGATAGGCCCGCGATTACTAAAATGTTTCCTTCTCAAGGTGGTGGCTGTTTCGTTCTGGACTTAGGTGCAAATGTTGATAGTTCGGCCGAACATCTTCTTCAGTTTGCAATCATGGGCCAAGTATTAGCAAAAATTACCAAAGGCGTTGAAAATCCCCGGGTGGCACTGTTAAATGTTGGCGGTGAAAGTATTAAGGGTAATGAGCAGGTTAGGTTAGCCGCTTCGTTAATAGAAGAAAGTGAAGCGCTCAACTATATCGGCTTTGCTGAAGGCGGCGATATCTTTCGTTCCTATGCAGATGTTATCGTTTGTGATGGCTTTGTTGGCAATGTGGCGCTAAAAAGTGCCGAGGGTGCTGCCAAAATTCTGCTTTCCGGTATAAAAGACTTTTTCAAAGAGTCATGGTACCGGAAGTTGCTGGGTCGTCTCATGCTGCCTTTGCTGGCAAAGACATTGAAGCAGCTAGACCCAGACACTCACAATGGGGCCATCTTCCTTGGTCTGCAAGGCGTTTTGGTTAAAAGTCACGGGCATGCTAATGCGAAGTCTTTTGAGCAAGCGATTGATCTTGCCTATAAAGAGGCGGAAGCTAATCTGCCGGAGCTGATTAATAGCGAGCTGGAAAAGGTTTTGCTATAGCGCTGGTCTTGGTGGCTATGCGTCGCTAATTATTTGAATATCCAAGTCAAACTATCTAAAAGGTGAATTTTGTGACAACTGTCTTTATGTTTCCCGGTCAAGGTTCTCAGTCAATTGGAATGATGTCAGATCTCTTGGCGCAGTCAGAATTAGCAGTAAAAACCTTTACTGAAGCGTCTGAAGCAATTGGAGAGGATCTTCAAGATATTGCGCTAAATGGGCCTGAAGATAAGATCAACCAGACGGAAATTACTCAGCCTATTGTATTAACGGCAAGTGTTGCGATGTGGCGTACCTGGATAGAAAACTCTGACATCCGTCCAGACTATGTGTGTGGGCATAGCTTGGGTGAATATACGGCCTTGATCGCTAGCGGCGTACTGGATTTTGAAGAGACGGTTAAGCTCGTTAACCTTCGTGGTAAGCTTATGCAGGGAGCGGTTCCTCTAGGTGAGGGCGGTATGGTTGCTCTTTTGGGGCTTGATGATGATAAAGCTAAAGAGGCTTGTAAAGAGGCAGCCCAAGGGCAAGTTGTTGCGCCGGCAAACTTTAACTCTCCTGGTCAGATCGTCATATCGGGTGCGACCGATGCGCTGGACCGGGCGATGGCTATCGCAAAAGAAAAAGGCGCTCGTCGTACTGCGAAGCTTCCTGTAAGTGTTCCTTGCCATTGTGACTTGTTACAGCCTGCAGGTGAAGAGTTGGCAAATGCAATGTCGAAACTGACATTTAAAGAACCCGGTATTCCTATTGTGCAAAATGTGAATGCTCAGGTAGCCACAAACCTGGAAGAGCTAAAGACAAATTTATTGGCTCATTTGCATAGCCCCGTACTTTGGTCACAATCGGTCACTAAGCTGATTGAGCTAGGTGCCGACACTTTCGTTGAATGTGGTCCTGGTAAGGTGCTAGCGGGCTTAAATAAACGAATTGATAAAACGGTTAACACGATGGCTATGTCAGACGTGAGTAGTCTTGAAAAAGTAGTTTCCGGTTTATCAGATTAAACATGCTGTATAGGGTGCGCGGTGCGCACCAAGTTAAAATACCAAAATAAAGAACAGGAAAATGGCAATGGAAAAGAAGGTGGCGTTAGTCACGGGCGCAAGCCGTGGAATAGGTCAGGCGATTGCTAAAGAGTTGGCCATGGATGAGTCCTTAACGGTTATTGGTACTGCCACAACAGAAGATGGTGCCTCGTCAATTTCGCATTATTTCTCAAAGTGGGGCTTGGACGGTGACGGCATTAAGATGGATGTGTCAGACCCAGAGTCGGTCACAGAAGGCATCAAACAGGTCACTCAAGCTTATGGTCCGCCTTTGATCGTTGTAAATAACGCCGGCATTACCCGTGATGGTTTGTTGATGCGTATGAAAGAAGAAGATTGGGATAATGTCTTGAACACCAACTTGAGCTCGATTTACAGAGTCTCAAAGGCAGCGCTCCGAGGCATGACTAAGGCGCGCTGGGGACGAATTATTAACGTTAGCTCTGTTGTTGCGCAAATGGGCAATGCAGGCCAGGCAAACTATTGTGCTGCCAAGGCAGGCATAGAGGGCTTTAGCCGCTCTTTGGCAAAAGAGATTAGTGGGCGAGGCATTACAGTTAACTCAGTGGCTCCGGGTTTCATTGAGACGAGCATGACAGAAGAGCTTTCCGATACCGTAAAAGCGAGTATGTTGGCGACAATACCGATGCAGCGCTTGGGGCAGCCCGAAGAAGTGGCTTCGGTAGTAGGGTTTTTGGCATCTCAGCAAGCAAGTTATATTACTGGTGAAACGATCCATGTAAACGGTGGGATGTTTATGGGCTAAAACGGGAATATCCCGAATTTGTCCTGTTGTTATTCCGGTAGCATCTCGAATTTGTCCTGTTGTTATTCCGGTAGTACCCCGAATCAGTCTTTTCGTCATCCCGGTAGTGTTTGAGCCGGGAGCCATAAGGTTAAGACTTGGATGGATTCCCTCTCAAAATACTGCGTGAATGAGGGTAGGGTATGGTGGTTCCCATGTATTTGGCCGAAATACTATTTTTTGGTGGCCTGATTGAGATCAAAGAGTGATGTTTTGCTGCTTGTCTCTATCATTGCTTTGATCTAGACTACATCGCCATGAATAAATGAAGCAGACAATAGCTAGGTAATTAAGTACGAAGCTGTTTTTAAACTGAAATATTTCAGAGATAGAATGCTTGTCAGCTTGATCTATATTAATGAGAGGAAATTATG
>NZ_LWGJ01001180.1:0-3997 GCF_001635845.1 Oleiphilus sp. HI0132
TGGTCGAGCGCTTACAACATGGAGCTCAACCAAAAAGAAAAGCGGTAGGCGGTACCGCTATTACATTAGCACCCGCGATACCAAAGAATATTCTGGCGCCTCAGGCTTACCGAGAATACCCGCCGCTGAATTGGAGTCGGCCGTAGTCGAGCAAATCAGAGGTATTCTCAAAGCACCTCCCATTACTCAGCAGGTTGCATCGATTGCCAATCAGCAGGGCCACGAAATTGATGAAGCTCAGGTCACTGTCGCGCTCAATAAAATCGATAATGTCTGGGAGCAACTATTCCCCGACGAACAATCTCGGATTATCAAACTGTTGATCGAGAAGATCATTGTTAAGCCCGACAATATTGATATCAGACTATGGGAAAACGGTGTTGAACGCCTCGCGCTAGAAATTACAGACTCAGCTAAGCAGGAGGTGGTCGCATGAGTAAGGGAAGCGGATTTAAAATCGAAATGAGCCAATCTGGCGATCCAAGCGTCTTCGAAGCCAGTAATGGCAAACTCAGCATATCAGTCCCCATCAGTCTAAAACGCAGAAGTGGGCGACAACTGATTACCTTACCCGATGGTAAAACCCATGAACCCAGACCATGGGACACAGATCCAACGCCTCTGCAACTTGCATTGGCCAGAGGTCATTGCTGGCTTGCCATGCTAGAAACTGGCCAAGTTAAATCACTTAGGGAAATTGCCGATAAAGAAGGCATCGACAACAGCTACGTCAGCCGAATGGTCAACCTGACGACCCTTGCACCGGATATCGTAGAAGCCATACTGGACGACCAATTGCCGCCAACCTTAACCTTGTTTGATCTTGCTGTTGATCCGCCAAAACTATGGAGTGAGCAAAGAAAAAAAACAGGCTTATGATCAATTAAATTTCAGGTCATTGAGCCAGCCTTTCAGCAGGAGTTTGCCATTTGGAAAGAAGGCTCAATGCAGATTCGCTGGATAGTAATCGTCTGGCTTGCTCAAGCCTTTCAAATAGCAATGGTTTGTCAGCATTGTCGTTCCTATTGATTTCACGTTCTAGCTCATCAAGAAAATCTTTAACGCGTTTTTCCTCAGCCCATTTAGCAATGATGCTGTTGAGTTCATTAGTGCTGTCACTTATTGATTTCTCTCGCTTTCTCTCAATTTCTTCAAGTCTCCAGCGTTCTTGTTGTTCAGCCCATTTTTTGCGTTCCTCCTCTGCTTTTTTCTCCGCAATATCAACAAGCTGTTCTATCTCTTTGCCAAAACGAAACAAGGATTTTACGATCGAGCTGAAAAGATTGGAGTCTTTTCGATTGCTTTTAATAGGTATTTTTTTCGACCATTCTGTACCGGGATATGGTGAATATAGCTGTACCGCAAATTCTCCACTTGGCATATATTTAGTGGTTGTCCAAGTATGTGCATACCTCGCCTGTTTGGTTTGTGAGGGTGTCATCGAGTCAACAGGAATGTAATCGCCTTTCAGATACATCATTTCAACGGGTCTACTCAGTTCAATCAACGTCACGCCAATAGCCAATGAACCCACGAAGATAACTGTACACCGTCCAGGTCCCCATAGTTGGCAGTATGTTTTATCACCTTTCGGATTTGCTCGTTCATCGACGTTTGCTCGATAGTAATGCCCATGCGTTGGCGCAAAGCAGAATTTATATCCCCGCTGTTCAACCGAAGAAGCAAGCTGATTCATCAACATCAACCCTTCATCTAGTGAATTTTCCGATATCACTATATCAACCAATAAACGCTTACTTGGTTTTAAGTAGCCGTTATCTGTTTTTCTACCCTTCAGAAACAAAGCCTTGGCACCAGTTATCATTGGATGTGTTGAATATTTGAGCTTTGTCGCAGCCGCTTTAGATGCGCGCTTTGGTTGAGGCTGACGTTTTCGCTCCGGAACAGTGTCTCCACGAGTCCACTCATTTTGGTCTGTAGCCTGAAGTTCTGGTAATGACGGACGTTTTGGAGATTTACCCACCGCGAGTTTTGCCCAATATCCGCGCTCTGGACGAGGAACATTTAACTTAGAGCAGACGCGAGCCAAATAACTAGAAGACACCCCATACTTCTTAGCCAGTGATAGCATGGGCTCTTCCCATACCTGCTTATATAGATCTTCCCTAGCTACCGGAAGACTATATTCTGGGTCAGATTTATTCATAGGTTGCTCAGACATAAAAACTCCTGTTTCGACACGACATCGCTATAAATAGCGTCTAATCGGATCATTATTAGAGACTTTATATGTAATAATAACTACTAAAAAGAACAACCAAATCAGGCAAATATGTATAAACAACACGGACAGTTTCATTTCTCCCCCTCAGACCTGACCCGGTACATGGAAAGCCCATTTGCCTCATGGATGAACAGGTTTTCCATTGAGCATCCTGATCAGGCGCCAGAAAAAGACCCTGCCGATGCTTTGATGAGTTCCCTCGCACAAAAGGGCTATGAGCATGAGGATGCGTTGGAGGCAGCCTTTATTGAGCAAGGCCTCAATGTAGTTAAAATCGAAGGTGAATCGTCAGATGAAAAGCACGCCAATACGCTTGCAGCGATGCGCCAAGGCGCTGATGTCATTGTACAAGCCCGATTAGAGCTACCACCTTTCGGTGGCTATGCAGACTTTCTGGTTAAGGTAAGCCATGAAGCCGAGTCTAGCTCTCCTTCTACAAACAAGAGCGGTCTCGGTGATTGGCATTACGAAGTATGGGACACCAAACTCGCCAACAAGTTAAAACCGACCTTTGTGATCCAGCTGTGTTGTTATGCGCAAATGCTCGAAGCTATACAAGGGTGCCTGCCAGAGTTTATAACGGTAGCATTGGGCAATGGCGAAAATGAGCGACTCAGAACGAGTGACTACTTTTATTATTACCAAACTCTGAAAGCATCATTCTTACACGATCACAGTAACTACTCGCCAGACAATCGACCAGATCCTGCCGATTCTAAAAATTGGGCCGATTGGAGTAATTACGCTGAATCTCTATTGATTGAAAAAGACCACTTATTTCAGGTGGCGACTATCACCAAAGGCCAAATCAAGAAGTTGAATCAAGCTGGCATCGATACGATGCAAGAACTAGCGACGAACGACATCGAGTATGTGCCAGGCATTAACACGATAGTTCTTGAGAAACTGAAAGCTCAGGCAAAAATCCAAAAGCAAAGTGCTGGCAGCGCCATTCCGCGATTCGAAATCATTACGCCTGCACCCAATGAAAAATCAGGTTTAGCATTACTCCCGCCGCACTCACCGCTTGATGTGTTCTTCGATATAGAAGGCTATCCACTTGATGAAGGCGGCTTAGAGTACCTTTGGGGCAACACGTATTTTGATGAGGAAGGAAATCGACAATTTAACGACTTCTGGGCTCACAATCCGGAACAGGAAAAACAGTGCTTCCAAGATTTTATTCAATGGGTTTACCAGCGTTGGCAGCAAGACCCAAAGATGCATATATACCATTACGCCAATTATGAAATCGCAGCCTGCCGCAAATTGATGGGCCGTTATGGTGTATGCGAATACGAAGTAGACCAGTTGCTTCGCAATGAGGTGTTCGTTGACCTATACAAAATCGTTAAAGGTGGCGTCCTTCTGGGTGAGCCACGGTATTCAATCAAGAATGTAGAACACCTTTATCGCGGAAAGCGTGAAACTGAAGTTGGCAATGGTGGTGACTCGGTTGTGGTCTATGAGCAATGGCGAGAACTGCACTCACGAGGTGAACAAGGCGACACTTGGGAAACTTCCAAAATTCTGAACGACATCAGGGATTACAACATTGATGATTGTGACTCAACCCAGGAGCTTGTCGATTGGTTGCGACAACAGCAAGCCGAGTATGGCATCGTTTATTTAGGTAAAACCGAAATCACCGAACCCGATGTCAAAGAGGAAGTCACAGAACGAACGCAGCTGCGTGATCGTCTGCTTGAGCGGGTTTTATCCGAGCTTGAGTCCGACCCAAGAAAAGCGGCA
>NZ_LWGJ01001181.1:0-2193 GCF_001635845.1 Oleiphilus sp. HI0132
GTTTTGATATTCTTTTATCCAACGCCCCAGTACCTGTGCGCTAATACCCAGGCTACGGGCTGCCTCTGTCCTAGTGTGGCCTTGATCAAGCACCAGACTAATCGCGTCCAATTTAAATTCTTGGGAATATTTTTTTCGTGTATTCAATTTACCTTCTCCAGTTAGGACGTATTATGTCTTAACTGGACTGGTCATATCTATTAGACCACGTCAGTACCGGGATGGCTCGATCGACAAGATCAATCAGGAGTTTATGCCTTGATTTCTTAAACATCGTGAACAGCTATCGCTCAAAAACAATACTAGCGCCAACCACTAGAATCCTATAAGCTCGCTCTCCTTATTTTGGCTGTATTGTTATTGTACAGCCCCTACAGTTGAGCAGTTTATGAGTTTCGAGTCTTTAGGTCTTTCGCTTCCACTATTAAAAGCTATTGAAGAATTAGGGTATAAAACCCCATCCCCTATACAAGAAAAAGCTATACCTGAAGTACTTGCCGGCCATGACCTTTTAGCAGCAGCACAAACCGGCACAGGGAAAACTGCTGGTTTTACATTGCCCATCCTAGATCGTCTCGTTAAAGGCGAAAAACCAAAAGGTAATCGAGTTCGTGCAGTTATCCTCGCCCCAACCAGAGAACTCGCAGCACAAATTGCCGTAAGTGTTGAGCAGTATTCGAAACACCTTCCTCTACGTTCTTCTGTTGTCTACGGTGGCGTCAAGATTAACCCTCAGATGATGCTGCTACGTAAAGGTCTCGATATACTTGTAGCCACTCCGGGACGTCTTCTCGACCTACACTCTCAAAATGCAGTGAAATTTGAAGACCTCGAAATCCTTGTTCTCGATGAAGCTGACAGAATGCTAGATATGGGCTTTATAAGGGATATTCGGAAAATTATTTCCTTGCTTCCAAAGAACAGGCAAAGCCTATTATTCTCAGCCACCTTTTCAGACGAAATCAAGATGCTCTCAAGAGAGTTTACACATAACCCCGTTGAGGTCTCAGTTAGTCCCAGTAATACAACAGCAAAAACAATTGAGCAGTGGATATACCCAGTCGATAAAAATAGAAAATCAAAACTTTTATGCCAATTGATTAAGGAAGAAAACTGGCAACAAACTTTGGTTTTTTGTCGTACCAAACATGGATCAAACCGCCTAACAAGAGTTCTCGAAGGGGCAGGTATCAAAGCTGCCGCGATTCACGGCAATAAAAGTCAAGGTGCCCGAACTCGAGCCCTACAAGAGTTTAAGTCTGGTGTCATTCAAGTTTTAGTTGCGACTGATATTGCAGCACGCGGCATCGATATAGATCAGCTACCTCAGGTTGTTAACTTTGAGCTACCTCACGTATCTGAAGATTACGTGCACAGAATAGGTAGAACCGGCCGCGCGGGGTCGGATGGTTTAGCGATATCTTTGGTTTGTGCCGATGAATTTAAAGAACTCAAAGGTATTGAACGGTTAACTAAACAAGTGATTCAACGTAGAACGGTCGAAGGCTTCGAACCTGTGCACTCCCTACCCGAATCCCAGCTAGATACTCGTCCGATCAAAGCAAAAAAGCCCAAGAAACCCAAAAAGCCAAAAGCCGAGCAGCACGGCAATCAGGCGAAGACCGACTCCGATAAAAATAAGCCTAGAAGAGCAAAAAGACGCCCTACTCAAAAGCAATCCCGCGGAAATCAGTCAAGCAGCCAGTCAAGTAACAAGGATATATGGAAACAAAAGTAGCCGTAGCCACTAAGAATTGTTTTGAAAGAACTTAAAAAGCTCAGATCCAGGTAATCTGAGCTTTATTGAAAAAAGACGATTAGATTGTTACAGAAATAGAGTCGGATAAGTCGCTTTCGAGGCCGTCAGTATCTACAACGGTAATTGCAAAATGATAATCACCATCGGCCAGCTCAGTAACAATATATGAGGTATCTAGACCATCGACCTCATGAACAGTATCAACCTCACCGTTACCAGCAACTTGATAGATTCTAAAGCCCTGTATTTCGTAAACTTCGAAATCTGAACCATCTGCTCGCTGACTTGGATAAGCCCAGCTAAATTCTATAGCGCCGAGAGACGCTTCTTGCTCCTGCCCGTCAGTAGCGTCAGAAGAACCTTCGTTGTCACTACCGCTAGAATCACTCGACCCGCTTTGACTTTCCCCACTGCCCGCTTGCTGGTCGTCAGAG
>NZ_LWGJ01001182.1:0-4082 GCF_001635845.1 Oleiphilus sp. HI0132
TATTTTAACTTATTTCTCGCATCGTCAACCGACGCGCCATAGGGGTACTTTAACTGTGCCCAGCCCATCAATCCCGGTTTTACTTTATGCCGAGCATCGTAAAAAGGTATTTGTTCTTTCAATTCTTCTACAAACTGAGGCCTTTCTGGACGAGGCCCAACAAAACTCATATCGCCCGTAAAAACATTATAAAGCTGCGGCAATTCATCAAGACGTGTATTTCTGATAAACGCCCCCACTTTTGTTACGCGCGCATCATTTTTAGTCGCCCAAACGGCCTTACCGTCTTTCTCCGCATCTTGAGCCATACTTCTGAATTTATAAATAGAGAACTCTTTTCCATTCAGCCCGACACGCGTCTGACTGTAGAGAATTGGCCCGTCACTTTCTAGCTTAACCGCAATGGCAGTTATCAACATAAACGGCCAGGTAAGCAATAAAATCAGGCTTGCGACGGTCAAATCAAATAACTTCTTTAGAATATCTCGTGCTTGAGAATAGACAAAACCATCTGAGAACAAAGCCCAACCAGGACGAAGCATTGAAATTTCCAATCGCAACAGCTCTCGCTCTATGAACTCAACAGGGTCCGTCACACGAACCCCTCTGAGCTTACAATCCAGCAGTGCATCTATAGGAATCTGACCACCTTCACTGCGGCGGCGCTCATCTGGCGCGACAACTATTTCACTAATATTATGCTGCTTAACAAAGGCCATCCAATCTTCAGGTTCATTGACCAATAAACTGGAATCTACAACCACCTCACCTTGCCCACAAGCCATACAGCCATATAACTGAAACCCTGACTCATCTTTACTAGCTTGAATTCGCTCCATAATATTGGCAGCTGTGTTCCCAGCACCAAAAATTACAACTCGCCGCGTTAACTGAGCCAAATCAACGACTTTATAAAAAAGTACCCTTACCACTAATACGAAGATCAAGGAAAAGGTGATCGCAAACGCTAAAACGCCGCGACCTAAATACATAACAGGGAACAAGTAATAGAGTATCGTCAAGCTTGCGGTACCCAAGAAGAAATAGCTCACAACAGTACGCAAAGCCATCCCGGTCAAGCCTTCTATATAGATACTCGTATAAACCCCCATTGCAAGGGAGCATACACTCAACACCACCGCAAAGGAGATCATCTGAAGTTTAGGTGACTCCAGAATAACATTTACTTCGTCCGCGGCACCCCACATATTTCGCAACTCGACACCGGCAACAACCGCCAACATCAACAAGCAAAATTCAACCGCCCCTAAAACGAGAAACTTACTATGCAAATAATGATTTAAAACACGTACGTGAGCCACTAACGATTACCTTGAATGGAACTGAGAATTTTCTACAAACAACCCGGCTAAGCGAAAGAATAACACCCCACCAACACCCTAGCCGGAGAATAATACAGCTGTACGATAAAAGACGTAAATACAGAATTCACCTTTCATCATAGACTATTTCTTTAAATTATCTGCTTCGTCCTTTACTATTCTCTTAGAATTCAGTCTATCCTGAAGAATTAGTTGCGGCATTATGCAATAATCCGTCACCTTTTTTCAGCGTTCATTGTAAGTCATTTGTAAACAGTCGGCGCAAAGTTTTTATTTATTGATGAAAGATCGAGAGACCATGGAAACAAATACACAAATTTGCATTATCGGACAGGGCTATGTAGGTCTGCCACTGGCAGTCGAATTTGGGAAGAAATTCCCAACCATAGGGTTTGACATCAAAGAAGATCGCATCAACGAGTTACGCGAAGGTGTTGATAGCACACTAGAATGCTCATCTGAAGAGCTTGCTGAGAGCACACACCTCACCTTCACAACCCAGCTCGATGATATCAAGAATGCTACCGTCTATATCGTCACAGTTCCTACACCGATCGATGACTACAAAACACCAAACCTAACGCCGCTAATCAAAGCGAGCGAGATGCTTGGCAAAGTAGTCAAAAAGGGCGATTACGTTATTTACGAGTCGACTGTTTACCCGGGTGCAACCGAAGAAGACTGTTTACCACTAATCGAGCAAGGCTCTGGTTTGAAGCTAAATGAAGATTTCTTTGCGGGATACAGCCCGGAACGAATCAATCCTGGCGATAAAGAACACCGTGTCACGAACATTCTCAAAGTTACCTCTGGCTCAACGCCCGAAGCGGCAACTTTTATTGATGACCTTTATAAAAGCATCATCGTTGCCGGCACGCACAAAGCAGCTTCTATTCGTGTAGCTGAAGCCGCAAAAGTTATTGAAAACACCCAGCGTGACGTCAACATCGCTCTCGTTAACGAGCTTTCTTTAATTTTTGACAAAATGGGCATCGACACCCTGGAAGTACTCGAAGCCGCTGGCACAAAGTGGAACTTCCTCCCCTTCCGCCCAGGCTTGGTTGGCGGTCACTGTATTGGTGTAGACCCATACTACCTAACACATAAAGCGCAATCGATTGGTTACCACCCAGAAATCATTCTTTCCGGTCGTCGTATTAACGACAACATGTCTGCTCATGTTGCCGAGAAAGTATTGAAGCTTATGACCAAGAAGAAAATTCAGGTTGTTGACGCAAACATTCTGGTCATGGGGCTTACATTTAAAGAGAACTGCCCTGATATTCGCAACACCAAAGTGACTGATGTTATTACAGAGCTCCAGGGCTACCACGCCAATATTGACGTCTATGACCCTTGGGCAGATGCAGAAGAGGTGAAGCATGAGTATGGGCTTAACTTGATCAGCGAACCTAAACAAGATCACTACGATGCAGCAGTCATTTGCGTATCACACGACCAGATCAAAGAAATGGGTATCGCAGAAATCCGTAAGCTATGCAAAACCAATAACGTTATCTTTGATGTGAAATATCTATTCGACAAAGATGATGTTGATGCGCGTTTGTAAGCCTCAGCTCGGCATTGAATTAAGAGCCCGGTAGTTACCGGGCTTTTTTGTTATCCGCTTGCGATTCGATAATTAGCACCACATGGCAACCATTGGCACTCACTACATCCTCAGCGCGCTAGGCGGCGCGAGAAAAAAAGGCGTCGATACTCGCCAACTGCTAAAGCAAGCGCGAATATCCGAACTTCAACTCAGAAACCCCAGAGCACGCTTCCCGGTAGAGTCGGTTGCCAAGCTCTATTCAAGTATTGCAGAGACCCTAAATGACGAGTTTATGGGCTTCACTGAAACCCCCATTAAGCTCGGAACCTTTGCCCTCATGGCTGAATGGGTCAGTTACAGTCATAACCTCGAAGAACTATTGCATCGAGGGATTCGCTTCTATAACCAGATCAACAATGAAATAAAGGTTTCTCTTGATGTCGAAGGAGAGCACGTATATTTCACCTCAGAGTTCAACAATCCGGAATTAGATTTCGAGCACTTTTATATCGAGTACTGGCACGTCATTTGGCACCGCTTTGCAAGTTGGTACATTGGCAAACCAATTAAACTAATTGGCGCCTATATTAATTACACCCCCATTGATCATGAAGAATTTGAGCTCTTGTTTCGCTGTAAAACTAACCAAAAGAGCAAATTCAACCGCTTAGTCTTCCATCGGAAGTATCTCGAAGAGCCTTTGATCAAAACTACTCGCGACCTAAAAGTCTTTCTAGCACGCGCGCCGATAGATCTACTTACCATCCCCGGCGAAGACAATAGCCTGACAGCACAAATCAAACTTCTTATAGAGCCCAAGAGCACCCACATCAGCGAAGCAATTAAACTTCCAAATAGCGCTGTCATCTCTCGCCAATTAGGAATCAGTGAACAAACACTACGCCGAAAGCTTCACCTAGAGGGCATTAGCTATCAACAAATCAAGGATAATCTTCGCCTCGATATCGCTAATAAGCTGCTGACCAAGCGCAACCTGACTATCGCAGAAATTTCTCAGCACCTTAACTTCAGCGAACCCCGAGCCTTTTCACGCGCCTATACAAAATGGACAGGCGAAACACCGAAAACCTACCGCGTAAAAAAGATAAAATAAGCGATTAAGTCTATTTATCTGCACCTTTTCAACCAACAAATAAGCGTTTATGTCTATTTAAATTTTATATATT